>CAKPJO010000094.1 GCA_934162685.1 uncultured Bacilli bacterium
TTTCTACTTTTGCAATTTCTTTAGCAATAATCGAATTATCTCTTCCACCATAATTTACTAAACTATCTCTAATTCCATAATAATGGAATGGCACAACTAGTTCATTAATAATTGCATCTCTAAGTCTTAATTCATAAGGGACATTTTTATCAAACATACCAAAAACATCTTGGTTATCCATACGTTCTGGTGTTGCAGTAATACCAAGCATAAATCCAGGTTTAAAATAATTCATTATTGTTTGATAACTTGCAGCGGCGGCATGGTGACATTCATCAAAGACAATATAGTCAAATTCTTTTGAATCAAATTCACTTAAATGTTGTGATAACATAATATTAGAAGCAAAAACAAAGTCGGCATCTAAGTCTTTATGATTACCAACATATAATCCATATGTTTTTTCAGCACCAAATACTTTCATAAAAGTATCTCTTGCATCAAGTAATATTTTATCTCTATGAACTATAAAAAGTACTCTTTTTGCATCATAATTTCTTGCATCAAAGGCAGCAAGAAATGTTTTACCTGATCCTGTGGCAGAAACCACAAGAGCTTTAGTCATTCCCATATCTCGGTATCTTCTTAATTCTTTTAATGCTTTTCTTTGCATAATATTTGGCTTTACAACCAAGTTTACTGGATCAAATACATCCATATCCCATTTATCGATGGTATAATCCATTTGCATTTGATATTGCTTAATAATATCTTCATTTAATAATTTGGTTTTATTCCAAAAATCTTCAAATTCTTTAGATGCTTCTTCAGCAGAATCCATTTTACTATCTGAATTTAAAGCAATATTCCACTCCATATTTTTAAGCAAGGCAAATCGAGTAATATTTGATGAGCCAATAATTAATTCTTGAGTATTATCAAATGTAAATAGATATCCTTTAGTATGAAATCCATTATCGCCAAAGCAATTGAAATCAATATGACATTCGAAATTATGATATTTTTTCATCCAATTATAAAAAGTCCTTAAAGACGCTATATCGGTAAAATCTTTATATGTTGAAGTAATTATTCTTCCTTTAACTCCTCTAATAAGAGACTCTTCCATTATTTTTTCAAATAAAATCAATCCAGGCTTTTTTATAAAGCTAACAGAAAAAGCAAAAGAATTACATTTTTCTAATGAATGTTTAATTCTTTCTAAAAAAGTTTCATTTGAATAATTAGTTAAAAATTTATCTTTCATAGCATTACATCCTTTAAATTTAAAAATCATTGCTTCATATCTTAATAAATTAATAGCATTAAGAATTATTTATAATATTATCATTTATACCTTAATCTCTATATTTTTGGTTTCATTCTTTTACATAATTCAATTAAACATTTTATTGATTTTTTCAAATCATCATCATTAAATTGTTTCCCATTCGTGACATCTGGATGATCTATTTTATTACGAATAAATGTCGGCAATGAATGATATTTTGTAGTTCCATATTTAGACTCAAATTTATATATGTCATCAAAGCCATCTGCTTTACATATCAATTCGTCTGTTTCTTTTACGCTTTTGTTTCCTGTTAAGTTTTGATAATATGCATAAAGCTGATTATGAAAATCAATTGATGCAACGCCAAATGCAAAGTAATTAATCTCTGCATCTGTCGCTATTGGTAAAACCAACGAGTGATCTATTGTATCTTGTACAAGGAATCCATTTTCGTTTTTTAAAATTACAATTAACGTATTTTCTTTACTATTTAATGCGGATTTTAACACATTTTCAGAATGTGAAGCAATAATCAATTGACATCTTTGCTCACCATTAATTGAAACTAAATCCTTATAATATTGTAATATCTTGGCTTGCCACAATGGATGCATGCTTATTTCTGGCTCATCAATCAATACTATTCCATTTTCAAAATTGTTTATATCCTTAAGAATAGTTGCGCCTCTAAATACAATTTGTTTTTCTCCACTACTCAATTCATCAATAGAAAATTCTTTGTCGAACTTCTTAAATATAACATCTAAATTCTTAATATCAACTCGATCAAATTGTAGACTATCAAAAAAGTTATTAAATGCATTTTTAAATCTATAAATTCTTGATTGCATATCAAAAACTCTCTTTTCTTCTTTTGATAGTTTTGCTGACTTTTCTACAATCATTCTTAAATCTGCGTTGTCTTTATTAGAAATATCAATGAGCAGTTGTTTTATTTTTGTATAATCCCCTTTTTGATATTTATCAGAGTAATAAAAGTTTTTATCTAAATCAGAATTAGTTATGCTATTTATTTTGTTTGTATCAAAAGAAATTACAGCTTCCGAATAACAAAAAGCACCTTTAACATCGCTAATTAGCATAGCTCCCCCACTAGTTCTTGTTATTTTTTTGTCATGAATGTTTATTGGTAAGTTTAGATATAAATAATTTTTATTATTAGAAACACAACGAAATTCTTCTAACGAGTGTTTGCTTCCTCCAGCAAAAAAATCAGCAACAGATTTTAATATTGCGGTTTTTCCTACTCCATTTTCACCTACTAAAACAATAGTTTTATACTCATCACTATTATTTTGATTTTTTAAATCTAATTGTAAATTATTCAATTGTTTATGATTTTTCCAACGCAAATAAGTAATATTCATATGTTTTTCTCTCCGTTTATTAAATACATTATACAATCAAACACCATATCAACACAACGCAAAATTTACTCAATGTTCACTTTGAGTATCAAAAAACACATTTATTTAATTTTTTTATTTTTCACCCGATCATTTTATATAATGACTTCCTATTAATAAGTGAATGGGAAAATATTAGATAATAAATAAATCATCTAAAGTGTATAAACGAATATTATCTATATATAAATAATCAACTTTCAATCATAATTAACATTTTTTAATAACGTCAATTATCAATAATTTTATCAAACACCTTTTTAAAATTATTTTTTGTCTCTTCTGATAGCATAGATGGATCTTGAATAATTGAATTCTTGATTATTGCAGATGTATTATGGTGTTTAATCGGTTTGTTTTTTTCATCTATAACACCTAGTTTTTTAGCATCTTCCATAGAAAACAAACTTTCTATTGCTTTAAATGATGGATCAATATCTCCGAGAGTAATTACAGTTAATTCAGACTCTTTATTAACTTGTTTCATTTCTTTTCCAGCTTTATCATTATCCACTAATAACACGGGATTATGCTTTCTAATCTTAATTAATTTTTCGCTAATGGATTTTTGTTGTTCAACATTTTTACCAACTCCTTTTATTGGTAAAAAAGATATATTGTCGTAATTAAGTGCTTTTTTCATAGCAACAAAATAGTTATAATCAGTTATTCCTTCTACAAATACCACAATTTGATCAGGATCAAATAAAATTCTATTTTGACAAGTTAATGCTCTTTTTACAGGTTCTAATGAATCCGGATCATCAATATTCACAGCAGAAAAATCATTGTCGATCGATGTTGTGTTGTTTTTATTAGAAATAATGCGTAATTCGTCTAGATAATCTATATCGATTAAAAATGGACTATGGGTGGCAATAATGATTGTAACATCATTTTTCATAGAAAATGTTTTTAAAAAATTTCTTAGTTCTGTTTGTCCTAACACATGTAGATTAGTTGCTGGTTCATCCATAATAACGACATCACCAGGATTAATAGTATTCGCGGCAAACAAATTAAAGTAAAGATCGAAGAACCATCTAAAGCCTGTTGATTGGTAATCCAACGATATAGCTTTGTCTCCTCTAAATAATGCAAAATAAATTCTTTCACTTTCTAAAGACACTTCAAAAGTATATTTTACATTCTCAAGATAATATAACTTATTAAATTCATTAGACACTTTTTCAAGTTTTTTATTAATACTTCTTTCAGTCATTCTCAATATACCTTTATTATTTGTTTTGAGAAAATCGTTATGTGCATTAATTAATATTTTTGAATCAACGTTTATTGCTTTTAGGAGTTCGCTAAAAAATTGTGATTTTTGAATATTAGTATAACTCGATAACAAATTACTATTTGTTATAGTTTTTTGTTCGTAAAAATAAATGTTAGGCTTAAACGTAATTCCATATTTAGAGTTATAAGACTCATTTATTTTATCAATAGAATTATATTTAGATAAATTATTAAGATGTTCATTGTATAATCTTTTTATTGCTGAAATATATGGATAATATCTATCGTTTATTCTTAGTATGGATTGATAAATACCATCTTGATTTTCAAAACAATCAATAATAATATTAGCAATCTGCATTGCTAATAATTTAACATTAGATTCGCTTATGTCATTTACAGATTCAAGTAGATTGCTTATTTTTTTGTTTCCTAGCTCATTGTCTTTTTCCATATTTGCTAATGTATTTATGTCATTCAAAATTACAGCGGAATCAAAATCATTAAAATTCAAATTATTCAATTTGTTTCTATCGAATTTTTGATTTGCCTCTTTTTCTGGATAAGAATAGCATACATTACCATCTTTAGATATTTTTAAAGTATAAATTATTTTTTTATCTTTTGATATCAATGACAAAGAAGGATTTCTACACTCCTCCTCCATATATAAATCTGTAATATCTCTATCTTTCATTGCGCCATTTTGAAGAGAAATAAGAGCGTCCAATACATTAGATTTACCAGAATTATTGGCTCCCACGAGAATCACTAAATCTCCCATTTTTCCTTTTTCTAACGAATGGTTAATGATTAATCCTTCATTAGAAGGTTTTTCATCTTTAAACCCGATGTTTCTAAAAGCGTTAATTACAAGTTTTCGTTCCATATTATTTTTCCTCCGTTTCTAATGCTTCAATAAGCAAATTATATGGTTTTAATCTTTTAATTTCTTCTTCATTCAATTTCCTCTTTTTTATCAAAGGAATTATTTCTATTAAGTAATCAATTATTTCATCAAAATCATTTTTTTTAATAATATATTCAATAAACTTTGTCTTACTAGATTCAGGACAATCTATTAAATACTTTTTAACTTTTATATATATATCTTTTTCTTTTTTATCGCCTAACTCTTTAACATCAACAAGGTTAGTAAGAATATAATTGATAACAACTTTTTTACCAGCTAAGGTGTTTTTTTCAATATAGTTAAATAATCTTAAAACTTTTCTATTTATACCATCAAATTCATTTGAATCATACATATCAATAAACTTATATAAAGTGGGACGAGTTATTTGTAAATAATCCGCCAAATCTGTAATTTTTAATTCCATATCTTTTAGCCTTTGTTTAATCATAATAGTTACCTCAATATCATAATATTACATTTTACATTTTTTGTAAACTGGATTTTACATTTTTTGTAAATTTATTTTATATCGGTTGTCAATTTTGAGCATCAAAAAACACATTTATTTAATTCTTTTTATTTTATACCCGATCATTTTATATAATGACTTCCTATTAATAAGTGAAGGGAGATATTAAATATTAAATAAATCATCTAAAGTATATAAATGAACATTATCCATATTTGAATCAATTAGATCACTAGTAAATCCACTCTTAGAAAATAAATAATATTCTCTTTTTAATTTTGATGGAAACACACTAGCGCTCTCAACCAAATGGTTAAACATATTTAAAGAAAACTTAGTATTTCGATATTTGCATTCCATAACTATTAATGTATCACCATTATCGGATAATCCATCAATTTCTACCGATCTATTTAAAATTGATTTTTCTACTTTATATGGTTTAAACGGATTATAAACATCACCTAATTTACCATCCATATTTAATTCATCCATAAATAATCTAGAAATATCTTCAAATCCAAAATTAACAAAATTATTTATTTCATTTTTTAACGAATTAAATACTAATAATCCATTAATTTTGATTTTTTCTAAATTATCAAATATAAACATATACCAAAACTTAAGCATTGAATCACCTATTTCATAATAAGTGGTTTTCTTATTTCCCATATATGTTTCTCTTTTATCTAATAATTCTTGAGATAAAAGTAATGATATATATTTACTTACTTTTGCATCTTCTTCATGAATATAACCTGCAATATCTTTAATAGTTCTTTTTCTTTTAGACACAGCGTATAAGATTGAATTATAAATGTCTTGTGTTTTAGTAGAATTAGATAGTAATTGATCAGGCAAGGAAAAGAAA
>CAKPJO010000095.1 GCA_934162685.1 uncultured Bacilli bacterium
CTTTAATATATTTTTTAACAAAATTATTTATATCATTTTCAGAATAATAATTACCTTTTTCTAAATAGTAATCATATTTTTTTTGAAAATCATTATCAGTAATTTCATTTAAAATATTAAGAGAATCTTCACATGCATCACGAGAATGAACAATAATTGGTAATTTATATTTATTAGCAATTTCAATTTGCTTAATAAATACTTGTTTTTGAATTTCCTGTTTTGCTTTATCTTTTTCCCAATAATAATCTAAACCAATTTCTCCAATAGCAACAATTTTAGGATTATCTGGTATTAAAGAAAATAAACTAAAAGCCCCATCAATATTATCTTTAGTTATTTCTTCCGGTTGTAAACCTATTGCGCCAAAAATGTTTTTTTCTTTTATTAATTCAAACACTTTTTTTGATGAATCATAATCATAACCTGGAACAACAATCATTTTTACATTGTTTTCATTAGCTTCTTTAATCAACTCATCTTTTTTTATAAATAATTCTTCACTATTTAAGTGACAATGCGTATCAAAAAACATATTTATTTCCCCACACAAAATCTTGCAAATATTTCTTTAGATATATCAACATTTGTTTCATTTCCTAAAATTGCTTGAATTGCGTTATAAGCATTAGTTAACGAAACTGAAATTAAATCAACTGGTAAGCCGTTTTTTGCATCTTCAATGGCTTTTAATATCTCAATATTGGCTTTTTTAAGTAATCCAATTTGTCTAGAATTATTTAAAGAAGGTCTTAAGAAACTTTCATTACTTACTCCCACTCTATTTAACATTTCATTAACTAAAGAATCAACATCACCATTTTTAGCGGAAATACTAATTCCCTCTACACTAGAACTTATATCTGATTTATTATGAACAATAATCACATTTTTGTCTTTAGTTTGATCAATAAGTTCTTGATCATCTTTATCTAACTTTTTACTTGCATCAAGCAAAAGAAGTACTAAATCTGCTTGATCAATGGTTTTCTTTGCTTTGTTAATACCGATTGATTCTACAACATCGGAAGATTCATGAATTCCAGCTGTATCAAACATATGGAATGTAATACCTTTAAGAGTTACATCACCTTCCACAATATCACGTGTTGTACCAGCAATATCTGTGACAATAGCCTTATCTTCTTTTAATAAAGCATTTAATAATGATGATTTGCCAACATTAGGTTTACCAATAATAGCAACGTTAATACCTTCTTTGATTTTTTCTCCTTCTTGACCTTCTTTAATAAGTTTTAAAATATATTGATGTATTTTATTTCCTTCACTAATGATTTTATCAATAGTAACTACTTCAATATCTTCATACTCTGGATAATCAATATTTACTTCAATGTTAGCAAGAAGTGCGGCTAAAGAATCATTTAAAGGCGCAAGTAACTTAGTTGTTTTTCCTTCAAGAGAAAGAAGTGATAATTTTTTTGCTTCTTTAGAAGTAGCATTAATAACATCATTAATTGCTTCTGCTTGAATTAAATCTATTCTTCCATTCATATATGCGCGAGAAGAAAACTCGCCCCGTGTGGCTAATCTTGCTCCATTTTTAATTAATAACTCTATTATTTCGTTAGCTATTAATAAAGAACCATGGCACATAATTTCTATACTATTTTCTCCTGTAAAACTATGTGGTTTAATATAATTTAATAAGATTACTTCATCGATTATTTCTTCATCGTCTTTTATAAAGCCATAATTAATTTGGCGTTTTGTTAATTTTTTAATATCTTTAGAAAAAACTTTAGAAACTATATCATAACTTTCTTCGCCACTTACACGAATTACCGCGATTGCGGATTTCATTGGGGCTGTAGCTAAAGCAACAATGGTATCTAACATAAGTTTCACCTCTTATAATAATTATTTTAGCAAAAAAAGAAGAACCATTATAGGTTCTCTTTATTAATCAACATATTTAATTGTAATTTGACGTTTATGTCCTTCGCCAATGCTTTCAGTTTTAATGTTTTTAAACTTAGCTAATGCGTTATGAATAACTCTTCTTTCATCAGCAGGCATTGGATCTAATGTAGCAGTTGCTTTTGTCTTTTGAACGTCATGAGCAACTCTTTTAGCCATACGGATAAGTTTTTGATATTTATCATTCTTATATTCCGCAACATCTAATAAAATTCTAAATCTTCTTTTGAATTTTGAAGATACTGCTAATTTAGCTAATTCATTAATTGCTTGTAATGTTTTACCATTTTTACCAATTAAGATTGAATTGTTTTCACTTGATAAAGATACACGAATAATATCATCTGATAATGTTGATTTAGTTGTAACATCAATACCAAATTCTTTAATTGCATTCTTTAAATAATTTTCCACAAATTCAATTACATCTGATAAATCATAAGCCAAAATTACAGCTTTCTTACTAAATAAACCTTTTTTCTCTTCAAGAACTTCAAACATTAATGATTCAGGTTCAATCATTAATTCAGCACAAGCAAGCATTTTAGCTGCTTCAACTGTTTTTGCTTCATACTTTTTCATACTAATTTTTCTTCCTCTTAATTATTTTTTGTGTGATTAATGTTTGAATAATAGATATAAGCGCACTTACTAACCAATATACACCCATTGCTGATGGTAAACTAATACCCATAACAATAATCATAATTAACATTACATTACTCATCATCTTCATTTGAGATTGATTCTTATCTACAGCATTGTTCTTACCCATTTTTGCAACATTCTTATCAGCTTTCTTTTGCATCCATTGTGGTAATTTCATCGATACTAATTGAGCTCCTGCCATTAAGACGAATAATACAATTGCGGTAATATAAGTACCTGGATTTGGACTTGAGAAATTAATCATTTCTTTACCTAAAGAAGCACTTAATTCCAAACCAAATATATCACCAGTTGATAATATAGCAGCACCTTGTAAAGCACCCCATACACAAATAAAGATTGGGAATTGAACAATCATTACGATTAGTTGTGTTAATGGATTTACTTTATTTTTCTTATATAAGTCCATTTGTGCTTGCGCTAAACGTTGCTTTTCATATTGATTAGTATCAGCATTAGGATATTTTTCTTGAATTTTTCTTAATTCTGGTTGTAATGCAGTCATCTTAGTTTGAGCAATAGTGGATTTAAATGTGAATAACATCATTAATCCACGAACGATTACAGTAATTAACACAATAGCTAATAATTGTCCCCATCCATTCGCACCAAATGCTACAGACATTTTGTGTACGCCCCAAGAGATTGGATAAACAAATAATCCTTCAAATAAGCCACCATACTTCCAAGCATATCCCCATGATTTTCCTTCAACATCATAGACACCTGTTTTTCCACCAAACTTACCATCTTCTGGTGTAATACATGTACGATATGAATTAGATAATGTTTGAAGTTGATTTTTATAATATGTAACAAAATCAGTTGATGGCCCTTTTTTGGCATTTTCTAAGCTTGCACTATTAAAATCTTCAACAATCTTATCAAAATTTTTCCAAAGTTCTCTTTCATTAGAACTTGATTCAGCATAGTTATCATCTAAGTATAATGCATAACCAAACTTTGCTAAAATTTGAGTTTCTAATGGTTGATCATCTAATTCTCCATCAGTTTTGATTGAATCTAAGTTATTGTTTGTTCTTGCATTAGCTTCTAAAGTAGCAATTTCTAATGTTTTAGAATCAAACTCAACCCAGAATTCATCTGATGGAATATCATTTGTCTCTTTGGCATTTTCAATTAATTTGTTTCTTCCTTCTACGGTGCCATATTCGGTATACCACATTGATGCTTTATCTTTGTTAGAACAAAAGTTCGCAGTACAACTTGACATCACGAATCCAACAAATAATAGAGCAACAAATGCTTTAAACCATTTTTTTAGTTTATTCATTTATTTTCCTCCTAATCTTCTCTAAAGAATGTAAAAATATTGTTTGATTCTCTAAAAAAGAGTTATTTTTATAGTTTTGCCTTACAATTATTATAACATCAACTTTTTGCAAATTATCTTTTAAATTATAAAACATATGTCGAACTTGTCTTTTGATGTTATTTCTTTTAACAGCATTGCCTATCTTCTTTGATACAGATATTCCAACTCTTACAATGTCATCTTTGTTATTTTCATAGTAGATGACAAAAGAATTGTTTTTTTCAACTTTATTAGAACGGATGATTTTTTGAAACTCTTCGTGTTTTTTAACACGATGCTCTTTGTCGATCATATTCATCCTCCTTTTTATAATCTTAAAAAGCCACTAGGAATTACTCACTAGTGGCTAAGAAAAAATTAAGCAGATAAGACTTTTCTTCCTTTGGCACGACGTCTTGCTAAGACATTTCTACCATTTGGAGTAGCCATTCTAGCTCTAAATCCATGTACAGATTGTTTTTTTCTTTTACTTGGTTGATACGTTCTTTTCATAAATCACACCTCCGATTCGAAACAGATATACGCGTAAATAATTCTAAAGATTTATTTTATATAAGTCAATACTTATATAGAAATTTTACTTTTTTTATAGAGATTAAAAATTTGAAATTTTGCTATCTTTTGTTGAAAAAGAAATATTCCACAAATTAAACATTATCCACAGTGGATAAATTTATAAGCAAGTTTTCCACAGTGATATTTTGTGGAAAATGTGGATTTGTTGATAAAATGGTTATATTTTTATAGTTTTCCTGTGGAAAAATAAATTTAATTGCTTTTTTAATTAAAATTTATCAACATTTGTGGTACAATTTTTCGTGGTATTGGAGGAATAGTTTTATGCCCACTACAGCAGTTACAATATCAACATTAAAAGACATTTGGGAACGAACATTAAAAAAGTTCCAATCAAAAATAAATGATGACAACATTTTTAACGCCTTTTTTGCTGATTCTTACATTTACAAATACGAAGGAAATAAGGTTACAGTTGCAGTTTCTTCTGCCTTTGCAAAATCGATTATTACCAAGTCTTATTTAAACCTTCTTTCAGATACTTTATCTGAAGTTTCAGAAACTAACTTAATTATTGAATTAATTTTAGCCGATGAAATAAAAGAAACAAATCCTATCGTCAAAGAAGAAAAAAAGAATAGTTTCTTTAAAAACTCATATCTTAAACCAAATTACACTTTTGACACATTCGTTGTTGGTCCATCCAATAGAGAAGCCCAACAAGCTGCGTTAATGATTGCGTCTAATCCAGGTAAATTTTATAATCCACTTTTTATTTATTCTAATTCTGGACTAGGTAAAACACACTTATTACACGCTATCGGAAATTACATAAAAGAAAGACATCCAAACTTAAATATTTTATATATTTCAAGTGACGATTTTATTGATGAATATATCCGCTATGTTCGTGGAGATAAAGAAAGCGATAATCTAAAAGATTATTTTAAGTCTATTGATGTCCTTTTAGTTGATGATATTCAATTCTTAGCAGGGCGCGATAAGACTCAAGAAATGTTCTTTTTTATCTTTAATGCCTTAGTAAATGCTAATAAGCAAATTGTCTTAACTTCAGATCGTCAACCAAGTGAATTAAAAGGTCTTGAAGAACGTCTTGTTACAAGATTCTCTTCAGGATTAAATATGAGCATCGCTCAACCTGATTTAGAAACAAGTATTGCTATTTTAAAAAGAAAAGTATCCGCTAACGGACTTGATGTTAGTAAATTTGACGATGATGTCTTTGAATTCATTGCTAAAAACTTTGGAAATAACGTTCGTGACCTTGAAGGCGGATTAAATCGTCTTATTTTCTATGCAATTAATATGAAACAATCAAATCATATTGATTTGAATATGGCTTTAGAGTCTTTTTCTAATATTATTAATACTAAAGAAGCAAAAAACAAATTAGATGAAAATAAAATCATCCGTATTGTTGCGGATTATTACAATTTAACTCCATCTCAACTTACTGGAAAGATAAGAACTAGTGAAATTTCTTTAGCTCGTCATATCGCCATCTACTTATGTCGTGATGTTTTAGATATGCCATTTACCAAAATCGGACAATGTTTCGGTGGAAAAGATCATTCAACTGTGATGTATGCGGTAAAAAAAGTGGAAAAAGAGTTGAAAACTAACGAGCAGATGAAAACAGTCATAAAAGAGCTTAAGAATCGA
>CAKPJO010000096.1 GCA_934162685.1 uncultured Bacilli bacterium
ATGATATTTGATGCCCATACTGATGTTTTGTTTGATATTATAAATGAAAATCATTCTTTTGATTATCATTTAAATGAAATGGAATATTATCATGGAGCGGTATTGAATTATTATTTTAAGGGGAATGAATCATATAGTTCATTCCTTTTTGTGTTAGAGCGAATTAAACAATTTTATAATAATAATTGTGACACATTAATTAAGAGACATTTTATTTTAGGAATAGAAGGATTAGGACCTCTTAAATATTTAAAAGATATTAAAACACTTCATGATGCTGGAATTAGAATAGTTACTTTAACTTGGAATGATATGAACAAAATTGCAACAGGCACATATCAAAATAAATTAAGAGGTTTAACTGCTTTTGGAAAGAAAGTACTAAAAAAGTTGAAAGAGTATAACATTGTTTTAGATTTATCTCATTTAAATGAAAAATCATTTTATGATGTTATTAATTCCTATGATGGACCGATGATTGTTAGTCATTCTAATATAAAATGTTTAAAAAGAGATGAAAGAAATTTAAGTAAAAATCAATTGAAGCAATTATTAAAAAGAAGAATATTAGTTGGTGTTAATTCTTATTCAAACTTTGCCGGAAAAACAATAGATGATTTTATAAATATAATTGTTTGTTTAAAAAAGTATATTGGAATTGATTTGATATGTTTAGGATTAGATTTTGATTATTATTTAGCAAATACTATCAAAATAGGAGCGGTTAAAGGATTACAAACACCTAAAGATATTCCTAACATTCTTAAATTGTTGAAACAAAATGGATTTAAGGAAAAAGAAATAAAAAAAATTTTTTATGAAAATATAATTAATTTCTTTAAAAGTTCACTCATTTTGTGATAATATATATGAACATTGCGAGGTGAATAAAATGGAAAACGAAATATCTTTTACTTCTTTAGTTAAACAAGAAATCGCTTCGCATGAATTTGATAGTAATAAATTAAGAGCCATACTTTCTGCTTTTAGTAAAATCAATGGCCGTTTAAGTATTCAAAATGATGGAGATAAGATAATATTACAAACTGAAAATGCTAAAGTGGCTAAGTTTATTTTTAAAGGATTGCAAGTCCGTTACAAAATTTCTCCGCGTTTTGCTTATTTAAAAAGTATGCATTTTAAGAAAAATATTATTTACAATGTTATTGTAGAGCAAAAAGTTGATGAAATACTTAAGGATTTGGAAATGCTATCTTTTGAAGGAAATACTAAATCGTTTGTAAGAAGTGAAGAAAGTTTAGAAGGCTTTTTAATAGGAGCATTTTTAGCTTCAGGATCAGTTAATAGTCCCTATAGTTCTAATTACCATTTAGAAGTTTCTACAATAGATGAAGAACTAGCAAAATATATTTCTAATATTATGGAACGAGTAAAATATATTGAATTTACTCCCCGTATTATAAAAAGAAGAAATCATTATGTTGTATATTTAAAAAAAAGTGATCAAATTGCCGATTTCCTTAAAATGATTGATGCTTCTAATTGTTGTTTAGAATATGAAGATGTAAGAATTAATCGTGATTATAATAATAATGATAATCGTTTACAAATATGCACGGACGCAAATATGTTTAGAACTGTTCAATCGGCACAAAAACAAATAGATGATATCAAACTCATCGATAAAATGGTGGGATTAAAAAACATTGGAAATGAAAAACTTATAGCTTTAGCAGAATTACGTTTAGAACATGAAGGTGCATCCATGATTGAATTAGCGGAACTTTTAAGTGAAAAATTAGAAAAAACTATTTCTAAATCGAGTGTAAATCACATGTTTAGGGCAATAAAAGAAAAAGCTAATATGTACAGGAAGGAAGATAATATCAATGAATAGTATAAGCACTAATGCTCAATTAGGGAAAAGAATAGAATACTTGCGCAAATTAAAAGGATGGTCTCAAGAGGACCTATCTTTGGAAAGCAATGTGAATAAAAATTATATTTGTGATTTAGAAAATGGTAGAAGAAATCCTAGTTTGATGATTTTAGTACGTATTGCCCATGCTTTAAAAATAACACTTCAAATTTTATTTCAAGGTATTGAGTGATATAACTTCATCAATTAATCCATATTCTTTAGCTTCTAAACTAGACATGAAATAGTCGCGATCGGTATCTTTCGCGATTTTTTTTATGTTTTGTCCAGTATGATTGGCAAGCATTTGATTTAATTTGTTTTTTAAGTATAAATATCTTTTAGTCATTATTTCAATATCGCTGACTTGTCCTTGTGAACCGCCAAGAGGTTGATGAATCATGATTTCTGTGTTTTCTAAAGCAAACCTTTTTCCTTTATCACCACTAGAAAGTAAAAATGCGCCCATTGATGCACATAGACCAATTCCAATTGTGGATATTGGACATTCAACTTTTTTCATAATATCATAGATGGCTAATCCAGCATAAATGGAACCACCAGGAGAATTAATGTAAATTGTGATTGGTTCGGCTTGATCTTTAGCGTTTAAAAATAATATTTCCGCAACAACAAGTGCTGCTAACTGGTCGGTAATTTCGTCATTAATCATTATTATTCTTTGTTCAAGAAGTAAAGAAAAAATATCTTTGCTTTCTTTCCCGTCATAATTATTAGTAATAATAGTTGGAATTATTGGCATTTTATCTCTCCTTTACTTAAATGATAGACGAAAAACTTTTATTTATTCATAAATAATAATAAAAACCATTATTAATTCAATATTTTGTTAATTTGTTTCATTTTTACTAAAGTTGTATTATAATGTTTATCGGTTGGTACTAATATTATTAGTACAAAGAAGGAGAGTTTTTATGAAAACAGTAAAAGATTTAAATGTTGCTGGTAAACGCGTATTAGTACGTTGTGATTTTAATGTCCCTTTAAAAGATGGACAAATTAGAGATGACAACCGTATTGTTCAAGCTTTACCTACAATCAAAGAACTTATTTCTAAAGGCGCAAAGGTTATTTTAATGAGCCATTTAGGAAAAATCGATCACAAAGATCCAGTTAAGTTAGCAGAAGGAAAAGCAAAAAATACTTTAGCTCCAGTTGCAGTACGCTTAGGTGAATTACTAGGAAAAGAAGTTGCTTTCTGTCCTGAGACACGTGGTGAAACATTAAAGGCTGCAGTTGACGCTTTAAAAGACGGGGATGTCTTACTTGTTCAAAATACTCGTTTTGAAAAAGGCGAAACAAAGAATGATCCAGAATTATCTAAAGAATGGGCTAGCTTAGCAGATGCATTTGTTATGGATGCTTTTGGCTCTGCTCATCGTGCTCACGCATCTACATATGGTGTTCCTGAAATTTTAAAAGCAGAAGGAAAAGAAGTTGCTATTGGTTTCTTAGTTGAAAAAGAAGTAGTTAATCTTTCAAAAGTAGTTGAATGCGAAGACAGACCATATTTAGCTATTTTAGGAGGCTTTAAAGTTTCTGATAAAATTAAAGTTATTAATTCTTTATTAAAGAAATGCGATAAGATTATTATTGGCGGCGCTATGGCATACACATTTGCTAAGGCATTAGGTGGAAAAGTTGGTGTTTCTCCAGTTGAAGAAGACCAATTAGATTATGCTAGAGAAATGTATGCATCTGGTAAAATTTTATTACCAGTTGATAGTGTTTGTGCAAATGATTTTGATAATCCAACTGAAATTAAAACAGTTCCAACAAATGATATTCCTGATGGATTTGAAGGATTAGATATCGGACCAAAAACTCGTGAACTCTATACTAAAGAAATTGAAAAAGCAAAAACAATTTTCTGGAATGGACCAATGGGTGTATTCGAAAAAGAAGCTTATCAAGCTGGTACAATTGCTGTTTGTAAGGCTTGTGCAGAATTAAAAGGTAAAGCATTTACAGTTATTGGTGGTGGAGACTCTGCTGCTGCTTGTAAACAATTTGGCTATAACAATGAATTCTCACACGTTTCAACTGGTGGCGGTGCTTCCCTTGAAATGATTGAAAATGATGGCCATTTACCTGGTATTGATGTAATAGGTGACTAATTATGAAATCAAATAGAACAAAATTATTACTTGGCAACTGGAAAATGAATAAAACTATCAAAGAAGCAAAAGCTTTTGCTAAAGATAGTGTTGAAATTTATCAACTAGCCAAAGAAAAAGGTATTGAAATTGGTGTTGCTCCTACATTTTTATGTTTAGAAGCAGTTAAAAAGATTAATCCAGATATGATTGTTGCCGCTCAAAATCTTCATTATGAAGATCATGGTGCTTATACTGGTGAAATTTCTATTCCAATGTTAAAAGAAATTGGCATTGATTGGTCTATTATTGGACACTCTGAACGTCGTCAATATAATGGTGAATCATCTTTATCTTGTAATCGTAAAATTTTAGCAATGATTGCTAATAACATGGTTCCTGTTTATTGCTGTGGTGAAACACTTGAAGAATTTGAAAGTGGAATTACCAAGGCTATTGTTCGTGACCAAATTAGAATTGGTTTAGCAGGCGTAGAAGCTGAAAAAGCAAAAAATATCGTTGTGGCTTATGAACCAATTTGGTCTATTGGAACTGGTGTTAATGCTTCAAAAGAGATTGCAGAAGAAGTTTGTGCTTTCATTCGTGAAGTATTAACTGAAATGTTTGGTAGTGTTGCTAATGAAATTAGAATTCTTTATGGCGGTTCAGTAAAACCTGAAAACGTTAAAGACTATTTAAGTATGAAAGATATCGATGGCGCTTTAGTAGGCGGAGCATCATTAAAAGTCGACTCTTTCAAAGCTTTATTAGAAAATATTATTGACTAATTAATAAATAAAATACTTTTAAATAGATTGTAGTAATACTGAAAATCAAAGTGTAAAGAAACTTAAAGGTTGGATATTAACTATCTGGCCTTTTTATTTTCTTCTAGTACATAGATTTTTAATTATTTTGGTAATAACAAATAATGAAGATAGTAAATTTTGTTAATCTTTATGTTATTAGTTTTAAAAATGGAAAAACTAATATATAATAATTTTATTCAAGGAGGTTTTAGTACTTATGGAATACGATTCAACTATATCACAAACAAGTGAATTTTCATTAGCGAAAGTATTTGGTTGGTTATTTATGGCGTTAGGAGTAACAGCTTTGACATCTTATGGATTTGCAGTTTTATTAGCATCAGGCTTTATTTCCTCGGATGCTTATTTGATAATTTTGATTTCTGCAATTGTGTTGATGCTTGTTGAAACATTTGTTATTCAGTATCGTGTGCTTAGAAGTGGAAAGTCTTTAACAGTTCCGTTTGTTATTTACGCTATTACGATGGGACTTATGATGTCGTCTATTGTTTTGGTGATTGATAGTAAACTATTGATAGTATCATTTGGCATATCAGCTGCGTTATTTGGCGTAATGGCTTTATATGGATATTTATCAAAACGATCATTAAGCAGAATGGCTAGTATGTGTTTTGTTCTATTTTTAGGAGCCTTAATTATTAGCTTAATAAATATTTTCTTACAAAGCACAACAATAGACTGGATTGTGTCATTTGTCACATTTGGAGTGATTATGCTATTTATTAGCATTGATATGTGGCGTATCAAAACCATTGCGGAATCTGGCGCAAATTCTAAAAACATATGCCAATATTGTGCGTTTGAACTTTATATTGATTTTATGTATTTGTTTATGCGCGTATTACAGTATGTAGCAATCTTCTCTTCAAACAGAAGATAAAAAGCAACATAAATTTTTTTGAATTAAACTCGTGAAAACGAGTTTTTTTCTTTTCCTTATATTATATAAGACAATAATAAATTTGATATTTGTTTTTGTGCAAGAAAAAGCACTAAAATCATAGCTTTAAAAATTGGTAAAAAAAATTAAAAAATACTTGCATTGGTATTGCTATTGTGGTTTAATAATAAAGTCGAGCGATTGAAGAGCTCGATATTATATTCTAAAAGCTAATAAAAAAAGTTAAAAAAATAGTAGACATTAATTGTTATTAGTGATAGAATAATAAAGCACTAAGGTTAAGAACCGAAGTGAACTGATCTTTGAAAACTAAACAGAATAAAACAACAAAAACAACGTCAATTT
>CAKPJO010000097.1 GCA_934162685.1 uncultured Bacilli bacterium
AATGTAAACCATTCATTTGCCATAAAAATCAATCTCCTATCAAAACGTATGAACATTATAGCATATAAAAAAGAAAGTACAATAAAAAAAAGACCTTATAGGTCTTTCATAAATTAATTATCGAGTTCTAGTCTTAAACGTATATAATCTACGATTTTGTTACGATCTATTTTGTACGCTAATGCTAATTCATCAAATAACATTTTTTGTGCTTTATCAAACATAACGCTATCGGTAAGGCAAAACTTTGCGTTAGAATTTAGTTTGGCTTTTTTTAATAAATATAGTTTGTAACACATATAGGCAATTTCTTTTAAATCACCTGATGAAAGCTTTTTATGAAATGAATCGCGACGTTCTTTAGAGTCATCAATGATGCTATCATCTAAGTTATTCATATAGTCTACTAAATCATCAGCTTGATTTTTATCAATGACTTCACGTAAAAATTCTTTTTCTTTACTTACAGGAACGAAAATAGACATACCTTCATCAAAACTTGGGACTAATTTATAATAGTCATTGCCACCAATTTGTAGTATTTCTTTGATTGTGCAAATGCCATGGGCTTTGTGAACCATTACTTTGCCAATTCCTAGCATCATAAGACCCCCTTTTTACATTTATATTTTATCAAAAACGGCAAAAAAAAGTAAGAAAAATTTTTAAAACAAATTTTTCTTTGTTGTAATATACAAAAAGTATTACTAGAACATTGTTTTAATAGTTTTAATAATTATATATTATTAAATGCTTTTAATTTTAAAATTTATTGACAAAAACGCACTATAAACAATGTGCAAAAATTTTTTGTTTTTTAATGTTGAAAAAATAATTAACCATGGAGGTAACGAAGTAATATTTTTAACCTAATAAAACAATTTGATGATAGTGTTTACAGTTAAAACCCTAATTTGCGGCTTTAGCTTGATTGCATTTAATAGCGTCAATTGCTAAAACAATCATTAATGCACGTAAAGCATCTTTGCTATTCTTAATGTCTAATACATAGGTATCGGTAAGATTAAATAATTGCTTACTAATATATGCCACTACCTGGTTGTTAGAATTAATAATGCTGTAATCCCATTGCCATATGTCGCCAGTGACTTCCCAATCCGAGCAATTTAAAGAGAATCTTGGCTTAAACCAAGATAATTCTTTAACAATTTCCCCCACTTCGGTATTGTTTTCCAACATAGTAAAGTGAGGAAGAAATCGAAATATTTGTTCTTTTAATGTTGCAATATGCACGTTATTTTGGTCATAGATATAGAATAAATGTCCCCATGAAAGTTTTCCTTCAACACGAAAAAATATATTGCCTGCTTCATCATAAATGTTATATGAATCAAACCAAGAAAAGAACTTTTGTCTAAACAGTAATTTCATATTTTATTTATCTAAGTAGTTTAAAACTGTTCTTGTATCAACTACTCTGCTATCGTAGCATCGTGAGAAATATTCTAATCCGTTTTCTTGTGTACCAATTAAAAAAGTAGCACATGCATCAGCAGGAACAATTGTCTTGTATCCTAAGTAATATGCTCCAGCAAGAGTTTGAAGAACACAAATATTTGTATCAGCGCCGAAAGCAATTAATGTGTCTACATCAAGTTCACGAAGCAATAAATCTAAATCAGTTTGAAAGAATCCGTTGTAGCGGCGCTTTGGAACTATGTAGTCTTTTTCTGATATGTTAAATATATCTAGTGGTTTAGCAGCCTCAGATCCTTTTATTCCGTGTTCTCCCCATAATTCTAACTCTTTATCTACACCAGGAATATGTGCATCATTAGAAAATATAACTGGAATATGTTTTTCTCTTGCTTTGTTTATTATTAATGTGGCGTTTTTAACAGCTTCATCAAGTATAGGCAAATTTCCGAGAGAGCCACCTAATAAATCGATTACAAGAATTGCACATTTTTTTAAATTAACATCTTGGCTACTTTGCCATTTTGTATTTTGAGGTTTTGGTATATACATAATTTTTCTCCTTTATCACAAACTATTATACTACTTGTATATAAAAAAGCATATTGATAGTATGTATGAAAATTGTTTTAAATAAAAATAGATAAAATGTTATTTAAAAAAAATATTAATTAACGTATAGCGTGGAATAGTTATGAGTTTTGTGAGTGATTTTGCCTTTGTTTATGAAAGATAGCATTTTTTATGTGTTTTCAATCGCGTCAGCGGTGATTTGTTTAATTATTACTATTGTAACATCAATTATTGATACAAAAAAAGATAGCTCACTCTCCCAAAGTTTGCAGCTATCTTTTTAGCACAACGGCGGGCTCGCGTCTCTTCCACCACCAATATTGTATATCAAAATATTAAAACTATTTAATACTAAATGATGCCTTTATTTGCGCTTAGTAAGTAACAAAAAATTAAAAACTATATAAGTGATGGTCATATTGAAATGACTAATAATATTTCTGAAAGAGCAATTAAGCCATTTGTAATAGATAGAAAGAATTTCTTATTTTCTAACACACAAAATGGTGCAAAAGTAGTTTAATCTTCTTTCCCTTACAACAAACAGCAAGAGCTAATGGATTAAATCCTATTGAATACATTAAATACGTTATTGATAATATTGGTTCGAATCCAAGTGATGAAAAACTTGAATCTCTTTTGCCTTGGAATTTAAAAAATCGATTTCCTTTATCAAAATAAGATTCGTTATGTTCAATCTTTGACGCTTACGTATCAACCGTATCAAAAAGCAACAAAAAAACCCGATGTAATCGGGTAATTTGTAAAATGGTGACCTATACGGGATTCGAACCCATGAATGCATGCGTGAAAGGCATGTGAGTTAAGCCTCTTCTCCAATAGGCCAAAAAAATGGCGCTTACTGTAGGACTCGAACCTACGACCGATCGGTTAACAGCCGATAGCTCTACCGACTGAGCTAAGTAAGCGTAACTTTTTGCTTAACAATCGCTAAGCAAGAAGAATAATAACATAGATAAAAACAAATTTCAATAATAATTTAAAAAAATATTAAAGTTTTTTTTCAATTGAGTCTAACACGTCACCAACAGTCTTAAATCCCATTAGTTCTTCGTTGCTAAATTCAACACCATATTTGTCTTCAATATCCATAATTAACTCTACTAAGTCTAATGAGTCTAAGCCTAAAGCTTTTAATTCCATATTAGGTTCGATATTATCTACTTTAACTTTTTCTGCAAACATAGTTTTGATTTCTTCTAATTTATTCATTTTAGTAATCACCTCAACTTCTATGCTTATTATAACACATAAGTTAAATTTGTAAAATCAAATAAAAAGGGGAGTGTCCCCCTTTTTGCTACTTACCTGCTCCGACACTTGTTTTTGTGATTGTCTCGCTTGCTCTTTCAGTAATAGCACTATTAGCGGAATCAAATATCTTTTGATAACTAACTACTAATCCACCGAATACCATTAATACTAAAAGAATTCCAAGAATTTGACCTTTAAGTTCTCCCATGTTTTTCTCCTTTCTATTCTATATATCCAATTACTATCGTGCGGCTTACTTGAATTAAGTACTCTTTATTATCAAATAAACCAGTATAGGAATGTAGAATGCTAAATGTTATAAAATCACCAAATCCTACTTCTCCAGAAGTTTCGTCTTTAAAATCTACGTAATAAGTTTCTTGAACATATTTAATTAATTCATCAGTTATTTTTCCTTCTTTTTGTATGATAAATGATATTTGTGTTGCAATATTTTCTAAAGCAATATATCTAGACTGAATGAATGATGCATCGCCTAATAATAAAACTAAAGGTATTGTTATTAGCAGAGCCAATATATTTCCTAAGTTAGATGCCATTTAACATCCCTCCTATTATGCTAACAATTCCAATAATGATAATTACAGTTATTATTCCAGCTCCGATTACTGGAAGTAAGTTTAATGAGTCATATTTGCTATTTATGTTTTTAACAATTTTTTGTTCATTATCTTTCTTTAATTGTGTAAAAAGAGGAGTGAATCTAGAAATATAATTAATATCAGTACCATTTTCTACCATTAAATATAATGAAATCATTACTTGTTGTATTAATGGTGATTCAAAATTTTTGGAAAATGTTATAAAAGGTGTTACAGTTTTATCTTCATCAATATTAGATAACAAATTTGTGAGTAATTTATTTAAATCTTTATTGCATATTTTTAAAACCTCGCTAATAGATTGATAAACATTAAATCCGTTTGTTAAGTATGTTTGAATGTAATTTAAAGTAGTAACAAATTCATTTTCTAAATTTTGATTATATTCTTTAATTCTTTTGTCATAATCTTTATTAAAAGTATAAATTATAGCAATAGTGGTTAAAATGGTAAGAAATAATAGTTGTAAGTTCTTTAGATACAATGCACAAAGTATAATTACAACATTAATTAAAATTGTTGATAAAATAAGTTTTGTCATTTCCTTCTTATACACTAAATTAAGAATGTTAATTTTGTTTTTTAATTTTTTCATATTTCATTATCCCCAATGAACTAAAGCAATTTTTAAGCAATAAATGTATAGAAAATAGTTCGAAAGCAAAGAAGACAATAATTCCATAATTGAAAAACTCGCTTTTAGACATCATCATAAATACGTTTGTTAGTCCAAATCTACAAAAGATAATAATTGCGGTGGAAAAAGCCCACAAGATACTACATTCATAAATTTTTCTAATGTTAGTTGCGTGCAATACTGATATTATTTCAATATTACGTCTAAGTTCATCACGTAATAATTCAGTCATTTTCAAAAAATTACCACCATTATTTATATATAAATCTAATATATTTAAGAAAATTTGATAATTTGAACAATTAAAATATTCTTCTAACGATTTTAAATTTTCATAAGTATCAATTGATATTAACTTACTTAATTCTTTGGATAGTGATTTACTTGTTTGAATTGATGTATCCTGATATGCTTTATCTAGCGAATTAGATATACTTAAACTTATAGAAAATGTATTAATAAAGTTATTACATTCTTTTCTTCGCTTTATAAAATCAAAGTATGTTTTGAAATTTTTATAAGTAAATAGGCCATAAATAAATGAAACAAGAAAAAATATTGTTGCAACTATGTAATTATTTAAAGTGAAATATACTAGTACAAAAACAAGTGCACTAATTAATAAGCAAACAATCATTTTTGTTATCTCCTTTATTACTATAGATTATTTTTAAAGTACAATTCTCATTAAAAATACCAATTTGATCTATATAACGAACTATAGCATTGTTTTGATATTTAATAGCAACATGTATGCCTATATCAAAAGCGTTATATATATCATTCAACAAAATATCCGAATTCATAATATTACTAGTATTTTGCATAATCATTTGTAATATTCTAGATGGTGCTGTTTCTAAATTTTTAGCATGAATAGTGGTGACAAGAGGATGACCTGTTAAAATAGAACGTATTATTGATAACATTTCTTTTCCACGTGATTCGGTTATAACTGTCCAATCGGGATTGAATCGTAATGAGTTACTGATTAAATCATCTAATGTGCAATATGAAGAATGTGAATCGTATTGCCAGTATGTAATATCAGCATTTTCGTTATCAATGCCTACTAATTCTAATACGTTATCAATTATAATTATTCGTGAATTTTTCTTGCAAAATGTTAGTAAATACTTTTGCAATTCTGTTTTTCCTGATCCGGTTTCTCCGCATATAATTATTGATTTCTTTTCTTGCACTGATTTTTTTAAAAACTCCAATATATTAGTTGGTGCTGTTTCTTTAATCGAATTAACATTTATGTTTTTTGAACCTTTTCTTAATGCAAATGTACTACATTTTTCGTACGTTTTTCTACATATTGAATTATGGACGGCATTGAAACGATATTCGTTAATTGATACATCTAAAATTGGTGTTGTTAATGAAAACATTTGTTCTGTTAAATTTGCTATTTGCCTAATAAAATTATTAGCGGTATCAATTGATATTTTTATATTTGATTTATGTTTACCTTTATTGTCTTGATAGTAAATGTCTTTT
>CAKPJO010000098.1 GCA_934162685.1 uncultured Bacilli bacterium
CCTCAACCCCGCGGAAGTTTAAAGCACCAGAATTTTTATTCCTAGCCATTTAAAAGTTTTTCATAGATAAATTAATTTTTATGATGATCGTGGCAGTGACAGCATTCATGATGGTTATGATCGTGGTCGTGATCGTGTTTATGTTCTTTGTGATGTTCATCTGTCATGCATCTTTCTCCACAAACGCATACTTTACCGCATCCCGCACTTTTTCCGTTGCAGCAAACATGTTGGTGACCACATTCACACATTTTTTCTTCATTAGCCTTTTGTTTCATTTTTTCTTCAAATCCCGCAAAAGCGTTTCCTTCGAATAATTCTTCATCAGAAAAATCTTCGTCTTCATCTTCATCATCTTCATTTTCTTCTTCGTCATATTCATCTTCATCATGAGGTTCATCTGGGAAGAAAGCCGGATAGTCATTATTTAATTTTTCATAATAATGTCCTTCATCAACGTATACAAATTGAACATGTGCATTTAAAATATAATCTAGCATGCTATCTATCAAATACTTCGCAACATTTGCCTCAAACGGATGAAATTTATGCGGTGCATATACACGCATTAAAACGTGCCATGATGTTTGGTCCACACCAGCATGAAATAATCTTAAATCTCCTGAGTGGAAGAAAATTTCTTCTTCACTAACTTCAAATAAATTTGCAATTTGTTTAGTATGCATCCTTGAATAATCCATTAACATATAATGGTTCATACCTATAACTTCAATAGTAATCATATTATCATTCTCCTTTTAATCTAAAGTATCAACATTTATTTTAATACTAATTCCAGCTTTTTTCGATAAAATTTTTATAATATTTTCAATAATTCTATCGAATTCCATTTTATTTTTATATTTAAACATACATTCACGTTTGAATCCTTGGCCATCTTTAGAAACATATGGTTTGGTTGGTCCAATGCAAGTAATAGAGCCATTACTATTTTTACTTACTAGTTCCATAGTTGATATGATGTATTGTTCTACCAAATCTTCATTTTTAGAAGTTATAATCATTTTAGAAACAAACGTATATGGAGGGTTTTGTTGCAGTTTACGTATTTGCATCTCATTAATAAAAAATCCTTGATAATCTTGTTTGGCTCCAAAAACAATCGAATAATGGTTAGGCATATAAGTTTGAATAATTGCTCTACCCGTTTTTTCTCCTCGCCCAGCTCTACCAATTGCTTGTGTGATTAATTGGAATGTCTTTTCACTACTCCTAATGGATGGTAAAGATAATCCTAAATCCGCTAAAATGAGGCCTACTAAAGTAACATTAGGGAAATCGTGTCCTTTAGCAATCATTTGCGTGCCAATTAAAATATCCGCTTCTTGATTAGCAAATTTTTCTAATGTTGTAACAATATTATTTTTTAATTTTCCTACATCACTATCAAGCCGTAATGTTTTTGCGCTTGGAAATAGTTTTTTTACTTCTTCTTCAACTTTTTCACTACCAAATCCAATTTTAGTCAAATACTTTGATCCACATTTCGGACAGCTTCTAGGTTCTACTTCTACGTGACCGCAGTTGTGGCATTTAAGAAGTTTGTCAAAGCTATGATAGACAAGTGGAATATCACAATCAGGGCATTTTATAATATGTCCGCAATCGCGGCACAGCACACTAGTGGAATATCCTCGCCTATTAAGAAGCAAAACTACTTGTTCTTTTTTAGCTAAACATTCGTTAATGGCTTTTCTTAATGGAATAGAGAATATAGATGACTCGTAATCTATATTTTTAAAGTTTTGTAAGTTAACAATTTCTGTTTTAGGCAATTCTTTTTCATTAACGCGTTTTAGCATTTTTAAATGGTGATAAACACCTTTATAAGCTCGGGCTTCCGATTCTAAAGATGGAGTCGCACTTCCAAGTAGTACTTTACAATCATCAAAGTGTTTAGCGCGCATGATGGCTACTTCACGTGCATGATAACACGGAGTATTATCTTGCTTGTAAGATTCAACATGTTCTTCATCAATAATAATAATGCCTATATTGCTAAGGGGAGCAAAAATTGCACTTCTTGTTCCAATTATTACCTTGGCCTCTCCTCTTAATATGCGTCGATACTCATCATATTTTTCACCACTAGTTAACTCAGAATGTAAAATCGCCACGTTTTTCCCAAACAAATTATAAAAACGATTTAGCATTATTGGTGTAAGAGATATTTCAGGTACTAATATTAAGGCGCTTTTATTTTTGCTAACTATATCTTTTACCAACTTAATATATACTTCTGTTTTACCAGATCCTGTCACACCTTCCAATAAATATACTGAATCTTTACTAGTTAAAAACTCATTTTTAACTTGTTCTTGTAATGGTGTAAGTGGAAATTCTTTAAATATTTTAGTGTTTTCATAATTAAAACGCATTTTTTCTTTTTTTATTTCAATTACATTGCCATTTTCTATTAATTTTTTTAATACACTTAACGATTTAATTTCGCTTTTTTTAATCTCATCACTTGCTGCTAATAAACGCAATAACTCTACTTGCTTATTAGTTAAATTATCCTCTTTTGTATCTATACATTTTACATATTTTTCATATTGTATTTTTGCATTTTTTAAAGACGATGTTGTTGGTTTTAATGATGGCGGTAACATTGCTTGATAAACACTAATTAATGGGGCATGGTAATAATTAGCCACTTCACTAGCTAATGTTCTAAGTTCCTCAGTTAATATTGGTTCATCATCAATGATGTTTTTTGTATTTTGCAAAGAAAAACCAATTTTATTTTCATATTCTTCTTTTGAATCATTAGTGTAGTCAATACTTTCAATATATCCCACAATATCTTTATTATTAAAAGGCACAATAACTCGCGCTCCAACTAGTGGCGCTATTTTCCCTTCATAAACATAAGAAAAGGGACGATTCAAGGCATACGCTGCATGTTCAATTAATACTTTTAGAACAATCATTGTATCCCCCCTTATCATCCCTATTTTTTTATATTACTACGAATTATATTTTTAATTGCTAATGCAGCATCATCGACATTATCATTTAAAACAACGTAATCATAAGCGTCTTTCATATTCATTTCGCGGCGAGCTTTTTCAAGTCGTTTTTGAATGATATCTTCTGGTTCACTACGACGGTGACGAATGCGATTTTCCAATTCTTCTATAGAAGGTGGCATCAAGAATATTGAAACACGATTTTCTGCATCTGTCTTTGCTAAGACTTGTTGAGCACCATTAATTTCGATTTCTAAAATAACATTTTTGCCTTCATTTCTTAGCTTTTCAACATAGCTTCGTGGTGTTCCATAAAAATTACCAACAAATTCAGCATATTCAAGCAAATTATTCTCTGCAATATTGTGTTTGAATTCTTCTTCGCTTACGAAAAAATAGTCAACTCCATTTTGTTCACGCTCTCTTGGTTTACGTGTTGTCATTGATATTGAATATGCAAGATTCAATTTTTTATCTCGCATTACAATTTTTCTTACTGTTCCTTTGCCAACTCCAGAAGGGCCACTAAGAATAATTAGCAATCCTTTTTTTGCCATTTATTAACACCATCTTTTCATATCACTTTTTATATCGTTTATTATAATAAACGCAATTATTAAAGTCAAACAAAATATATCATTATTTCAAAAAAATAAAGCACTTTTGCACATTTTTTTAACAACATTGAAAAAAAGTATATATCGCCCTTTTATAAAATTTGTGCTACTATTATATGGGTGATGATTATGGCGTTATCTAATAAATTTATTGAAGTATTAATTTCTAAAATTAGTGAGGAAATAGTTGGAGCATATGTAAATAAAATCACAATGCTTAATGATACTGACTTTTTAATATCTAAATCTAAAAACTCCAAAGAAAAAATCTTTATAACGATTAATAACCGTTTTCCTTTTTTTACTCTTTGCGAAGAGAGTAAAACATTTATGTCTAAAACATCAAATTTAGTTACCAAATTAAAAAAAGAATTAGAGAACGGAAAAATTATTAGCGTTGATAAGATAGAGGCTGATCGTATTATTAAATTGGTTGTAAGCAAGACCACTGATGCTTATAAAAAAGTAACACGTACACTTTATATTGAATTAATACCAAATAATACAAATCTAATTTTATGTGATGAAAATAATGTTATCTTAACTTGTTTTAAAAACACTTCTATTGATCGTAATGGAAGATTTGTATCACCTAACGCTATTTATGTAGAACCAACTATCCATATTAAAAATGACTATTCACAATACGAATTAGAATTAATGAAAACACAAAACCAAAATAGTTTAGAGTTATATTTTGATGGAACAAATTATACAGTTATCCCCGCAAACGATTCAAAAGTTATCACACCAAACGATTTATACTTAAATTACTTTTCTAAGATGGAAGATAAACATCGACTGGACGCTAATAAAGACGTTGTCTTAGCAATAAATAGAAATTTAAAATCATTAAAAAAGAAATTAATTAGTTTAGAATCCGAACTTAAAAAAGCAAAAAATATGGATAAGTATAAAGATTATGGTGATTTATTAATTACTTTTAGCAATGATTTAGTTATAGAAAAAAGTCAAAAAATCGTTAATGTTAATGGTATTGAAATTCCTTTTAATCCCTTAAAATCCATTATGGAAAACGCTAATGATAATTATAATTATTACAAAAAAGCCAAGAGAAGCATTGGACATTTAGAAGAGCAAATTGCTATTGCTAATGATAAAATATCTTATTTTGAAACTTTAGCAAATCAGCTTGAGTCATCAAATGATTTAGACTTAAAAGGAATTGAGTTTGAATTAATTGAAAACGGATATATAAATAAAAAGATATTAAAAAAACAAACTAGTAAGAGTCAAGGTATGTCTAAGCCATATTATATAGTTTTAGATAATGTAAAAATCGGATTTGGAAAAAATAATTTTCAAAATAATTATTTAACATTTTCTTTAGCTAAACCTAACTACTATTTTCTTCATGTTAAAGATAAACCTGGTTCTCATGTCATTATATTTGATGAAAATCCATCTAAACATGTTATTGAATTGGCAGCTTCTATTGCTTTAATTAATTCTAATATGGAAGATGGTGAAGTACAATTCACCAAAAAAAGAAATGTAAAAAAAATTAATAGTTTTGGAAAAGTTTCATTGTCTAACTATGAATCATTTTTCATTAGAAATATTGATGATAATTTGAAAAAAATGGTCAAAAATGTAAAAAAAATATAATTGCTATTTTTTAGCAATTATATTTTCTTTTAACGTAGTAATAAAATTCTTATTAACATTAAGGCCAATGTATCCAGAATTAGTAATTAATAGTGAAGGCAAAGAATAAATAACAGGAACTCCATCTTTATATTCTGTTATTTTTTTTATACCATAATCACCATTATTAACCGCCATAAGATCCGCTAAAGAATTGTAGTCTTCTACAAATGTTTCGCTTTCATAATCGAATACTAGTTCATATATTTTAAAATGATTATCTACGGCATACTGCGCAATTTCGGCATTAGTACCTCCATAGCATGAGGCACAATTATCTTTATCTTTTAAAATAATATAAGAAACAATATTTTCGTCCTTATTAAATAAAGTTTTATAGTAATTAAGAGTTACTTGTTCCATACCGCCTATTTCATAGTATGCAACTTCTATTTTTTTTGATTGATTACATGATGTTAAAATGCCTAAAAGTAATAACAATACGATAAACCTATTTTTTTTAATCATTACTATCGTTCTCCTTTAACAAGAAGTCAGCGCCTTTAATAGCTTCGTAAGTCGATAGTCCATAATAATTTTGTTGTCTTAATATTTCATATGTCACAATTGCAACAGTATTTGATAAATTTAAACTACGTGCTGAAGGAGCCATTGGTAGTCTTATACAACGCTCTAAATGACGGCGTAATAAATCATGCGGTATTCCTGTAGATTCTCTTCCAAACATCACAAAAATGTTATCTTGAACTCTGGAAAAATCACATTGATCAGGGC
>CAKPJO010000099.1 GCA_934162685.1 uncultured Bacilli bacterium
CTTTTGTTAAATAATTATAATATTCCCATTTATCGAAACAACCTTCTTTATAATACTTATCAACGTCATTTGCGTGTTTATATGCAGCGTTAAAATCAACTCTACCCGTTGCAATTAACAATTCCGCTTTTTTTAAAATCTTTGGATAGTAATCGCTTGGATATCCTCTTACGCCAAAATAATTGGTTAATGCTTTAATTGCTAAATTATGGTCCATAAATAATGCACTCCCGTAATTATTTTTTGGTGTTTTTATTAGAACTTAGCATGCCGGTTAATTGGCTAAGTACATCGTTACCGCCATTAATATTAATATTTCCAACTTTTTCACAAATTCTTTCAACATATTCAAGTTCTTTTAATTTGTAAAGTGTGGCGTTTTCATCCATTAATCTTGCTGTATTAAGTAATGAACGAGTGGACGCTACTTCTTCACGTCTTGTAATAACATTTGCTTGAGCGCGTTTTTCCGCAACCAAGACAGTATTCATAATGTCACGAATTTCGCCAGGTAAGATAATATCTTTAATAGATGCTTCACTAATATCTAAATATAAAGATGCTGCTTTTTCTTTAAGAATTTTTAATAAATACGCAGACATTTCTTTTTTAGAAGCAAGAATATCATCAAGTGTTTTTTCTCCAATATAATCACGTAATGCTAATTGAGCATAAGTGTAGAGGAGTTTTTTATAATCATCAATTTCGGTAATGACTTTAACATAATCTGTGATCTTATAGTTAATAACACAATTAATTCGTAATGATACTTTATCATTAGTTAATAATTCTTGACCGACAATATCTTGTGAAACAAGACATGTATCAACGAGTTTGACATTAACAGCAACACTACCTTTAACAAAGTAATAAGTATTTGGTTCTAATAATTTAACAAATTTATGATTGAATAATAAAACACCGACACTCTTTGAATCAATTTCACATTTAGAAATATATGGAGATAAAGCAGGCCTACTTAATAAATAAATAGGTAAATCTTCCGGTATTTCTGGATTATTTAAATCAATGTGAATAAATTGATGTTCGCGATTAACTTTCCAAAAATAATATTTTCCTGGAGTAAGAACACTTTCTAAAATGTCATCAACTAAATGAACAACTACTTCACTACTTTTTACCTCAATTTGTAAAGTCTCTTTTTTAAAGTTTTCATCACTATTAAAAACACTTAAATCAGTAATAGTATTAGTTTTAATTGGAGCATTACTAATTTCACTAACATCATAAGATTTTCCGCCTAAAGTGCTATATACACCTGCACCAATCATCTTAACGAATTTTCCTTTTTTAAATAAAAATCCTTTACATCCTTCTTTAATTAAAACCTTCATATTTTATTCCTCCTATATTTAACACTTAAAAAAGTGAATTTAACGATAAACACCCTATAAAAATAAGACGGTCTTTGATTAAGTAAATACTCCTTTAGGCGGGATGATAACATATGGCCTAAATTCCATATTTACGGTATCCTCATTGAACAAAGTCGAATTCGTATTATCACGTACTTAACTAGCTAAACGAGCCTAGCCTTTCTTTGATGCGGGTGTTTCTTTTTTTAGTTTAGGTACATAAAGTCCCAGATAGATCTTTTTTTATACAGTTTCGATTCTGTTGCTTTAAACCACTAAGCTATTGATTACCGAAGCAATCAAGTGGGATTCGAACCCACGAATTAAGTATACTTTTAATGTATACAGTGGCAACAATTTGTCCGTAGAGGGATTTGCCTTTAACCCACAAGTGTTTCAGTATACACTACGAAATATTTCTCGTGTACTGCGACAAATAAAATATGTCCGCCTTATCGAAATTGGCTTGCAACATAATTTTATCATTATTCATATATAAAAAGAATAAAAAATAACATTTTGTACTAATAAAAGTACAAAAATGGATTGATTTTGATAAGAAATATTACTAAATTATTATAATTTTTTTCGATATTCGCGAATTGGTAAAGAAAATCCATATAAAAGATTATCGTTATTTTCTTTAAATAATGAATATAACAATTCTAAATACTTACATACATTTCTTGATTTTTTAATTTTAGCTAACTCATAAATTTGTTCAATTGAATTAACAAATAATGGATTTTTTATGTCATCAATTCTTTCAATATAGCGAATTAGTGATTTGTTTTGATTTAAAAATCGATAGAAAGTAACAACTAATTTTGGAAGCTTTATGTCTAAACTATATTTTTGATTATTAGATAATAGTTGACATATCTTAATTATTTCTAAACCAATTACGTAATTATGTAATTCTTTTATATCTTGATCCTTGCTTTTAAATTTTAATAAATCATAAATGATTTCTATACGCCATAATACACGATGTTGATTTGATTTAGCTAATTTATGGAAAGACAGATACTTGAGTTTTAGATCGTTAAGTTTTTCTAAATAATTATCATTATTTTTAAATGCTTCAAGTACCTCAACTGCGGCATTTTCTAAGATATCATTAATATTTTTTCCTTTTAATACATTTTGTAATTCGTTTAAAAAGATATTACATTCTTGATAATATGCGGATATTAATTCAATAAGATTTATATTTCTTTTAGTTACTTTAGATTTAGAATAAATATCATAAGCAAATGATTCTTTATTAATACTTTTAGAGTCTAAAATACAATAAGCTAAAACATCGGAATCTAATATCCTATTTGCAGGATGCCCAACCACATCATTTCGAATATATTTAAGATTACGTAAGTTTTGATTCTTATTAATATTAATATAATTCTTTGTTCCAGTTAACGAATAAGATAAAGCATATAATGAGTCAATAGAGACAAATAAACTTTGAAGTAAAGCATATAATTTCATCACATTATAATCTTCCGTTTTATCTTCTAAAGAAAAATAACACTTTTGTATCTCATTAGTAGTTTTAAGCGCGGATAATGCCGCGACAACAGGATATTTTTTTTCTTTTAAAAAAGTATTATAGTCAAATTCTTTGATTTCTAATTCATTTGCATTAATAAGTTCATTAATCATAATTTAAATCTCCGTTTAAAGTTTAACATATTTTTAATATAGTAGTAAAAATATATAAAATTTTTACAAATTGATTTCAATAAATTGTTAAATTTTATACAAAAATTGAAAATCATAGGAATTTTTTATTGAAAATCGTGGGAGTTTTTTGTTGAAAATCATAGGAATATTCTTAAAAATTAGTAATCATTGTTATAGAAATTTTACCTAGTGAGTGCTACAATTCTAGCAAAGAGAGATGGTTTAAATGGCTATGAAGAAAAAAATATTACTTATGCTAAGCCTATTTACTTTATTTGGTTGCGCTAATAATTCGACTAGTTCAACTTCTAGTGATATTGATTCTACTTCTAATTCTATTTCTCCTAGTGAACCAGCAAAGTATAGTGTTGAAGAACAGTATGTTTATAAAAATGAACAAAAAATATATGGTAAGTTATATACACCCGTTGAGCAAAAAGAAAAATATCCATTAGTTATTCTTTCTCATAGTGCTTTTTTAACAGGAGATTCATTAAAAAGTTATGCAAAAGAATTTGCTAATCGTGGTTATATGGCTTATACATTTGATTTTTGTGGCGGTAGCCCTTCATCAAAAAGTGATGGTAATATCAAAAATATGACTATATTTAGCGAAGTAGATGACTTAAAAGCAGTTATTAACGCATTTAAAAATAATGAAAAGATTGATTTAGAAAATATATATTTATTTGGTACAAGTCAAGGCGGATTAGTATCCGCAATTACTGCGAATGATTATAATGAATACATAAAAGGATTAATACTATTATATCCAGCATTTAATATTCCTGATCAAGTAAAAGATTCCTCTTATAGTAGCTATATGCCAATGGGTGAAGCATATTTTGAAACATTAAAAGACTATAATCCTTATGAGCATATTGCTAATTTTAAGAAAGATGTAATCATTATTCATGGAGATTCAGATACTACAGTGTCACTTGATTATTCTAAAAAAGCAAATGAAACATATGAAAATTCTACACTTTATGTAATTAAAGGCGCTGGACATGGATTTAACATGGATAACTATAGTTTCTTTGGAAATTATGATAACTATGTGTGGACATATATTGATGACTATTTATCAAAACAAAATAAAAATGATGCAAACGATTAAGAATGCATCATTTTTTTAAGTTCTTTATTTTAATTCAACAAGAATACGAATTCCAGACATTAATGAATCACCAGGAATACGAACGTAAACACCATCTTTATATAATTGAGTGCCATCGCCTTTATTAGCTAATGGGTAATCTTTTTCTACAAAGCCATTATCTTTTAATAATTGAACATAATCTGCTAAATAACCTTCACTATAAGTATCAGAATCACTTGCTGCATATGTATCATTGAAGATGCAAGCCCATAAATATGTTCCATCATTAGTAACATCAACATCCCAGTTACCTTCAATTTTATCGCTATATAAGAATGGAACTAAGGCAATTTGTTCAGCAGTGAATTTTTCTTCACCAATCAATTTTTCATATACGTTAGCGGCACCTTTGTCCCATGTTGTAGGGGCAACCCAATCACCGAATGTTGAGAAATCTAATTCTTCTGGAAGTACGGTAGTACCATAATCACTAAATTCAATTGTTTCAGTACCTTTGAACATGCCATAGCCATCAAATTCATATTCAATTTTAGTTAATGCTTTATTAGTTGTATATTCATCAACCTTTACTTCTTTAGCTTCCATAGTTAATGATGAAGGAATAATTGAATTGATGTTGTTATAGCCAAATACATGATCACTAACATTTTCAATATTATCATATAAACGGAATGTATGAGTGCCATCTTCTTTTACTTCAACAGGTTCAAAAGCTTGGTAAGAAATATTCATGTTGAAGAAATCTTTTAATTTTTTACCAGTTCTTTCTGGACCTGAAGCAATTACTTTATTATCTTCTGTAACCTTGAAAGGAGCAAGTCCTGTAGATGTTTCAAAGAAGCCAGTAATAATATGGATTGGATCTCCTGTTGAACCTTCTTCGGTATCAACAGATTCTTGATCAATAATAATTGTATTCATTCCATAACTTTTAGAAGTAACACCGCTACGCTTTACAACAGAAATAGTCTTTTTATAATTGTTTACTCCAACTCCGGTATTGGTAGATAGTGTGGCTTTAAATGAATATTGGAAATCTACATAAGAAGAATATTTTCCTTCATTATCAAAAGCATTTAAAGCATACTTAAGTATGTTATCACTTGGTTCCTCATGAGGAGTAAATGACTTATATTCATAATCTTGGCCAAAATCAATAGTAATATCATAATACATTTTTTTACCATAAGTATCGTATCTTAAAGTTGATAGTGCATGAATGCTAGATACTTTGTTTTCAGAAGTTGTTAAAGTCATTGAAAGGATTTCGCCAGGTTCATAATCTAATAATTTAGAAATAAATCCTCGACCATTATATCCGAAATATGTATAGGTGTTTTCGGATGTTTTTCTAAATGCATCTTTTTCAATTAATGATGAAATATGAGGAGCGATATTGTCAAACATATCACCAGTGTCTTCATCGACAACTACATTTTTATAATTTAAGTATCTTCTTATTGCATGACCTGTTGAAGAATCTTTTGTGTAATAAAATGATTTAGAATTAGTTGATGAACCACTAGAACGGACAATTTGTTTTTTGCCTTCTTCCATAATTACTTTATCTTCTTGGTCAACACTAACTTTTCCATCATAATTATAATTAACGACACTATGGAATGCTTGTTTGCCAGCTAATGAAGTAATTAATGAGTCAGATAAACTCTCGCTTGGTAAAGAATAAGAAGCTAAGAATGCATCTAATTCAGAAACGCTTGATTTACCAACTTTAGTAATTTTTCCCTTTAAAGT
>CAKPJO010000100.1 GCA_934162685.1 uncultured Bacilli bacterium
CCTTTATATATCGCAATATTATTAACATATTTTAAGTTATTAGCATCTATTACTTTCTTACTACTTAAAAGTTCTTTAAGTACATGATCTTGTTTATTATAATACTCATCACTTAAATTATTTGGAAAAGTAATATTCATTAGTGCGCGAAATGTATTAAAATTGTAAGTGTATTTTAAATTTGTTAAGTGATTATAACTAATCAAATAATCAATACACCAATTTAATTCTTCCATATAAGTCACCTACTTTTTTTGTTTTAATTCTTCTCCCCATCTTTTCATAACCTCAATAACGGGTTTTAAAGATTTACCTAAATCCGTTAAAGAATATTCCACTTTAGGTGGAACAACCGGATATACTTTACGATTTATAATGCCATCACTTTCCATTTCACGTAATTGTTGCGTTAACATTTTTTGTGTAATTGGTGCAAGTGATTTTTTTAATTCATTAAATCTTTTTGTTCCATCTAATAAATCGCGAATAATTAATATTTTCCATTTATCCGAAATAAAATTTAAACATGTTTGCACTGGGCAAGCTGGTAAATCATCATAATTAATCATAATTCATTCTCCTTAGTATCTAACTTGCTTATAGTATATCATAAGATACTATTAAAAATAATTATTTTGAAACAACACTAATATGTTCTTTATTATATTTATTGCTTATAATGACATCCACTAATGCAATTGCGTAATCAGCATAAGAAATAGTACTTAATCCTTGAGAATTTAATAATAAGTCTTCCCCACCAATTTGATATTCATTAGTTTTAATACCATCACTTACAAAATCACAAGCTGGTGAAATGTAAGTCCAATTTAAATTTTGAGAACCCGTTAAATACTTTAAGCCTTTAGAATGTGCACTTGATAATGGTTTCCAAGCATCAGGAAAATCTTTTCCCATATCAACAGTAACTGTTCTTTCTTTATTCACAAATAAACTACCAGCACCACCAACGACAACTAAACGTGTCTTTAAGTTTGATATGATGTCCGCTAAATGGATCATAACATTAGTGATATTAGGAATAGTTTCACTAGTCCATCCACCAACTGCATCTACTACCACATCAAAATCTTTGACTTCTTCTTTTTTTAAATCTAAAGCATCTTTATTAATAAACTTAATTGCAGTAGATTTATTTTTTTCTTTTGCTAATCCTACTACTTCTAATCTTCTAACTAGAGCTTCTTTTACTACTAATGAGCCAACTCTTCCGTTTGCTCCAACAACTAAAATTTTCATAATATTTTTCCTCCTAATTTACAATCGTTACTCGAGTTAATTTTTGATTGCACATTTATTATATCGATTGGAGTCAAAATAAAAAGTACGCACTAAAAAGTGCGATAGTTACTTTTTGGAAACTATGGTTAAATTATTTATTACCTATAAATCACATAATCCGGATTACAAAAAGCAGGCATTTTTAACTATACTATGTTTTCTTGCAAATTCCGGAACTAGACAAACAGGACATTGATACTATATTGATTTATCTTTTTTTTAACTCATGAGCATTTATTTTCGCATTAAAAAATTGTCCTAATTATAAATTATTTATAACTAATATGTTTTAAAAAACACAATTTAGGACTCTTTATTAACAGAATAGGAATTTTTAAAACAAAGCGTTATATTTTTGTTAGAATAATAAAAAGGAAGCACGAAAATGAAAAAGAAAATTTTAAAAGGTATTTTATCAACTATATTAGGAATCACCGCAATCAGTGTGGCACTTGGATTTATCTTACCTATCACAACTATTACACCTTATTGGATTATTCTATCTCGTAGTGGATTTAATAATTCTTGTTGGAATATTTTATTAGGTAATGAGCATTTATATTTTGGTTCTCCTTTTACCGCAAATTTAGGTACTAAAGCATGGAACGCTAATGATAGTGTTTATGGATTAAAAGCACTTGAAAAAGAAGGTAATAACAAATATCAAGTTTATTATCCTAGCTACACTCGAAAAGAAATCAAAGATAATAAAGCCTTAAAACAAGTAGGATTCTTTGCTTTAAGAAATCATAAAAGCGAAGAAAAGACTCCTTTTGTTATTAATATTGCTGGCGGAGGATTTACAAGTGTTTGTACCATGGTCGAATCTCTTCCCGTTAGTGCTAAATTCCAAGAATATGGTTATACTAGTTTTGCTTTAACTTATCGCATAAGTAAAACATTTGGAGAATGCGATAATTTAGATAATGTCTTAAGCGATATTGCAAAATCTATTTCTATTATTAGAGATAAATCCGATGAATTTAATATTGATCCAGATAAATATATAATTACGGGTTTTAGTGCTGGAGCTTATATTGCCTCTAGTTGGTGTGATAAAGATATAGGATATCAAAAATATAATCTTCCTTCTCCTACTAGCGTTAATCTTCTTTATGGATATAATTTAGAATCTGTGTTAAAAGACTCTTTTGATATTCCTACTTATTCGTTATTATGTAAAAATGATCAATATTTTAATTCAAGTGATTATGAAAGCATAATAAAGCATTATGAAAATAATAATGTTAATCATTCAATAAAAATTGTAGACTGCTTACATGGATTTGGCCTAGGAACAAATACTGAAGCTGAAGGTTGGGTAAAAGACTCATTAGATTTTTATAATGGTATCGAATAATAATTGATTTTATAATGAAAAGAATTCTTTAATACTAATTAAAAATTCTTCAACATTTTTGTAATTAATTGTTCCAATTCTTTTAGATTCTCCTCGATATAAAACATAATTATTAGTTATTTTTCCATATTTATTTTCAATCAAATTACATTTGTCCTCATCTAAAAGAAAGCGTGTTTGCTTATCGTTTGTTTTATCGCTATGTTTTACCTCAAATAATTGACAAGTGTTTTGGATTTTATTATAAATTACCATATCAAATTCTCCACCGCTATTAAATTTAAACTTAAAGACTTCTAATGACGAAGGAATTACTTTGAATGTCTCTAATAAAACTATTTCTTCTAACATTTTTCCTTTCACATCTTCTAATATTTTATTAATAATATAATTTTTATCTTTTTCTGATATTGTATTAAAATATGCATCTTGTAATAAAGAATGAACCAAAGCTTTAGCTATAGCATATCGCATACCTGGTTGAGTAAATAAATAATGTTCTTCATAATTACCACTTTCATAACGTGTTGGACAATTAACAATTAATTCTAACATTATCAAATATTGTTTTACTTTTTCAATAATTTCTTGAGTTATATTTACTTTTAATTCTTCTTTTTCTTTTATTTCAATTAGCTCTTTTAATTTTTGTAAAATAGCATCTTTATCAACATCGTTTAATACATACGCTCTTAACGATGGAGCATCATGCAATAATAAATCTTTTGCTGAGCCAAAATCATGTGATTTAAATTTATCTTCAATTACTTTCAATAAAAAATCATGATTTATATTCTCCACAATTCGATTAATAACATTAGTAAGTTCGCCATTATTATAAAGCTCTTTTAATTGATTAAAATATTCACCATAGTGATCATTTTTTAAAGTATTTTGAATATTCCTACTAATTGCGGTATCAATATATTTTCTTGTACTCTCATCATTCCTAAATGATACTTCATCGTTATGAATATCACTATCATCAAAACTCATATTTTCCATTTTCAAAGTACCACCATATTCAATATATTTATCAATAGAATGGATATTTAATAACTTGTAATATTCTCTAAATGGAATAAATGAAGTGTGAACCATTATGCAACGATCATATAATTCATCACGACTTGCCATCATAAATCCTAAAGAATCTGTGCCAGAAACAATAATCTTCATATCCATCATAGAAAAAACATCCGATAATACCGCTGCGGTATTAATAAAATCACTTAGCAATGTTATTTCATCAATAAAAACATATTTGTAACCTGCATTATGTAATGTATAAAGATCCTTAGTTAAATTAGCCATTGAATCAGTAACTTGAACTTTAATATAAGCTGTTTTATCAATAGGTAATTCTCCAAGCATTTGGAAAATCAAGGTAGTTTTACCAGTTCTACGTAATCCGTAAATAGCGCAAATTTTGCCGCAATTGTTTTCTTTTATAAATCTTTCTAACGATTGAAAACAATCTCTTTTTTTGTAAGTCTTTACTTTTTCATACAAAAATAATAAGTTATTATTACTTATCACATTAGTATAAAAGTGTAATTCTTTTTTTGGTGAGACATCACTTTTATAAGATTGAAGTTTATTACAAAGCATCATATACTTTGTGCTTTTATTTTCACTTAAATCATTTTCGTATATTTGATAACTTCTAAGTGAAATATTAAGATATTTTGCGCATTCTTTTTGCGTTAATCCCTTTGATAATCGTAATTCTTTAAGATTCATTTTAATCACCAATAATATTATACACTATTTTAAATTTATTTTGCATATTTTTGCACTTTTTTGCATATTTTTGCATATAAAAAATGTAATCTGTTATAAAACAAAGTTAAATTCAACGATTACAAATTATGTCTACTATTCATTTCGATGTAATTAAAGATGATAATTCGTTATTTACTTTATAAGTATAATTGCGTAATGCAAGTTATATTGTACATAATATTATTAGACAAATATTGGAGGTTAAATTTTTTTGTCAAAAACTGCAACTATTTTTACTAGAGTCGACCCTAATATCAAATTACAAGCAGAAAATGTATTGAACAAACTAGGAATATCTATGGCAACAGCTATAGAAATTTATCTACACCAAATTGCCTTACAAAGAAAAATTCCTTTTGACATAAAATTGCCTGAAATTAATAAACCTATATCATTTGAAGCGTTAACCGACGAACAATTTGATGAGTTGATGAATCAAGCAGCAGAGTCATATGCTAATGGAGAATGCAAAGACTTTAACGATTTTAAAAGCGAAATCAAAAAGGATTTAGGATTACGAGTAAATGAAAAATAGTTCTTACAAAAGATTTTAAATTAGATTTTATATATATTTATACTTATATTCTAATGTATTACTTGTACCTGAAATTGTCAAAGAATTAGCTAATAGAGTTTCAGAACAAATAGAGATATTAGATAAAATGCGTAATAGATTTCCACTTGTAGAAAAAGAGCCTTGGCATAGTAGAGGATTCAGAAAACTTTTTGTTGATAATTATGTCATTTTTTATTGTGCAAATGCTCAAACTAGCGAAGTCGTTCTCCTTCATGTTTTTTTATAGCAGACGTGATATAGGTAACTCATTAAAGAACAAAAAATCTACAAGTATAAAATAAATTTATTTTCATAAAAACATATTATTAAAAATTATCTTTTTCGAATTTTTTTCGATCAAAAACTGCACGCTCTTTATAAACCACTATTGGAATCAATTCTAATTTTTTTAGTTTGTCATAAACTTTGTTACTTACTTGTTCTTCGCTTTCCGCTAAATCACCAAAATCATCAGTATATTCAAATTTCAAGTTATAAATAATGTAATGCGATACCGCACCATTATGATTCTCTGTAACTTCAGTTTCTGTTAAATCAAGTATTCTTCCAGATTCTTGGTGACCTTTTTTTAAAACTTCTAGTGACTTCTTTCCATCGATTACCATTTTAACGCCATTAACAATAAAATAAATAGATGCACAAATAATCACTCCCGCAATAAAGCACATAAAGATACTTCCGCCCATTTCATCTTTATCCCATGAGCCTATTGTTGAACTTAAGATAATGGAAGCAATAATTATAGCCATAGTAGCAACGCAAATTCTAATAATACCACCAGTCATTGTTCCACGATTAAACTTTTTTCTTTCCATTGTTTTTCTCCTTGAAATGTGAGTTTTTTTAATCATCTAATAC
>CAKPJO010000101.1 GCA_934162685.1 uncultured Bacilli bacterium
GTTCTAACTCATGAGCAATTTTACGCACTTCTGTTTTATCTATATCTCCTAATGGGAATAAACAAGAAGCAATTTGCTCTTGATTTAATTGCGATAAGAAATATGTTTGGTCTTTATTTTGATCATAAGATTTATAAAGGAAAGTTTTTCCATCTTTATCAACTCTTTTAGCATAGTGTCCTGTAGCGATATAATCGCAACCTTTTGATTTAGCAAATTTTAAGAAAGCATCAAATTTAATATATTTATTACAAAAGATATCTGGGTTTGGAGTTCTTCCGTTTTCATATTCTTTTAAGAAATATGTAAATACTTCATCCCAATACTCTTTAATAAAATCAATACGAAATAATTCTATTCCTAACTTTGCTGCGACTTTTTTAGCATCTTCATAGTCTGCTTCTTGTGGACAGCAATCATTATTTAAAGTTGGGTTACCTAAAAAATCACCATTCGCAATAGCGTCCCAGTTACGCATAAATCCCGCGACTACATCATATCCTTGTTTTTTTAATAAATATGCCGCAACTGCGGAATCTACTCCACCAGATAATCCAATCATTACTTTAGTCATTTTTAATCAACTCCTTGCTATCATAAATCATTGTAAATGGTCCATCATTAACTAATGCTACTTTCATATCAGCACCAAATACTCCAGTTTTAATTTCTTTATGATATAAATCAAATAAACATTTATTAAAATATTCATATAGTTTTTTAGCTTCTTCTGGTCTTAAAGCGTTGACAAAAGATGGACGATTACCTTTATGCATATCACCATATAAAGTAAATTGTGAAACCGATAAAATATCGCCATCAATATCACTAAGTGACTTATTAGTAAGACCTGATTCATCCATAAATACGCGCGACTTAATAATCTTTGAAGCTATCTTTAAAGCGATATCTTCATTATCACCATAAGTAAATCCCACTAATAAGACAAATCCTCTATTAATACTAGAATAAACCTTACCATCAATAGATAAATTAGCATTTAAAACATTTTGCACAATAACTCGCATATAATCACCGCTTTTATTATAGAGACTTTTTCAAAAAAATGATATATTAATGTGTGGAGTTGATGATTATGAAAGCACCTTTAGCGTTTCGTATGCGTCCGAAAACTTTAGATAAAGTACTTGGACAACACGATTTACTATCTGAAAATGGTTTTTTAACTAATTGTGTTAAAAATGACACCATTGTATCAATGATATTTTTTGGCCCTCCTGGAGTAGGAAAAACCACACTTGCAGAAGCTTTTGCTAATACTTTAAAAGTACACGCAATTAAGCTTAATGCTGTTACAAGTAATAAAAAAGATATTGAACAAGCTATTGAAGAAGTAAAACTTTATAATCGTTCCATCATTATTATGGATGAAATTCATCGTCTTAATAAAGATAAGCAAGATATTTTGCTTCCTTATTTAGAAGATGGGAGTGTCTTTATTATTGGCGCCACTACTTCTAATCCATATATTGCTATTAACCCGGCGATTAGAAGCCGTACACACTTATTAGAAGTTAAGCCATTAAATAAAGAAGATGTTGTTATCGGATTAAAAAGAGCAATTAGTGATAAAAATGGTTTAAATAATAGTATTACTATTACAGATGACGCTCTTAACTTACTCGCAGAGCTTAGTGGTGGGGATATGCGTTTTGCTTTAAATTACTTAGAAATATTATCATTATCACAATATAAAAATAATATCGATGTAAATGTTGTTAAAGAAATAATTAAAGTACCTAATTATTTAATAGATAATGATGAAAATGGCCATTATGATGCCGTATCTGCTTTACAAAAATCCATTCGCGGATCTGATGTCAATGCTAGCTTATATTATTTAGCAAGATTATGTGCAGCGAACGACTTAGATTCTATTGAACGTCGTTTATTAGTTATTGCTTACGAAGATATTGGTTTAGCTAATCCTAATGCCGTTAATAGAACTCATAACGCTATTGAGGCTGCTAAAAAAGTTGGCTTCCCTGAAGCAGTTATTCCTTTAGGGTTTATCGTTAGCGAATTAGCGCTTTCTCCAAAATCTAGAGCAAGTTGTGACGCTATGCATCGTGCGATGGATTTAGCAAAAGAAAAGCCATTAGATGTTTTAGATTATTTAAAATTAACACCTATTAATAAAAATGAGGAAGACTTATATCCTTATGATCGTCCTGATTTATGGGAAAAGATACAATATCTTCCTAATCTAATCAAAAATACAAAGTTCTATATACCTAGTAATAATTCTAGTTATGAACGAGCGTTAAATGAAAATTATGCCCGTTTAAATAAAATAACTCGTTCAACGAACTTAAGAGAACTAAAGAAGCATTAAGTGTGTGCTTCTTTTTTATTTTTTTTGATTTTAATTTATATAAGTATCTTTTATATTTTTATTTATACTTTGGATTTGATATAAATCACTATCATTTAAAATAAAATAATTAATGGAAAATAGTGATTCCTTTAGTTCAGTTTCCGCTCCTTTTATAATAAATTCACCATATGGTTCTATTGTTTGTCCTTTTTTTAGCAATACTTCATTTTTATATAAATTAGAGTCTTGATAATAATAGACTTCAGAATCTTTTAAATGTGTTATTATAGTTCCAGTTTTATAAGTATTTAAAATTTCAAAACTATTTGAAGTAAAATCAAATTTCCAAACTTTAGCTTTTCCATAATGACATATACAAGAAGCATAATTACATTTATCATTAGGGATATAATCAAATGTAGAAAATAAAACATAATCATTAGTTACGAATATATCATTATTGATTACTACATTTTGCTCTAATTGATTACTACTATATTTATTCTTTTCATTTTCAATTACTATTGATTTAGTGTTATTTTCATAACAAATTGTCCAATTATTTTTAATAGTAGAAAATGATGCCTTAGGATATGAATATTTATTAAATGTTGGTAAAAAGTTTAAACTATAAGATAAATTACTATCTAAAAAAAATATATCTCCTCTTGTTGTAACATAAATACATAAATTATCATCTTCAATAGTGGAGTTATTAATTAAATCCGCCACTACACTAGTTGTTTTAGTAGAAATATCGAACTTATATAATTTATATCCATTTGCTATAGATTGTGTGTAATATAAATTACTATCACTTGCTTTAATTTTTAAACAAGAAAGTTGATAATTATCAATTAAATTATATTTATCATCATAAACATAAATATTATTTCCATTATTATTTAACACAAATAACTCGCTTTCATTTGCGGTTATATCTTTTACATTTAATACTTCTTTATCATTATTATCGTATAAAGTTATTGGATTTAATTGTTCGTTATATTCATATAGTTTATCCGCATAATATAAGTTTTTATCATTAAATTCAGCAGTTTTAACATAATTAACTATCGCTGCATGATGATAAGGACCATTTTTTGTATATCCTATACCAAATTCTGCAACTACAAATATAGCGATAAACACGATTAAAATAGCGATAATACTAGAACTTATTATTAATTTAATACTTTTCTTTTGTTTCATTGATTTTCTCCGTACTTATTTTGATAATACTTAATTTTATTATCATCAAATGTTATTACTTAAATAGTATAAATTAAGATTATACTTTGTTCAAGAAAGCATCATAAAATTTTGGGTGATTTATTGTTGTAGTGTTGGATTTTTCTTTAAAATCTAAAAAGGCCTAGTCATAAATCCATATTATCTAAGACTAGACCTAATAATTTAGAAAAACTATATTATGTTACACTTTATACTATTTTGCTAATAAGTTCTTCACTCAACTGATATCAATTTTTGAAAATATGTTTTCTGGGAACTTCTCTAAATCAGAATATTTGATTCTTATTGCTATTCCTTTTCTCCAACCAATTTTATTGTTGAATCTAATATCTAGCCATCCAGGAGACACACTCAAACCATAAATTAATAAATAATTTAAAAATGTTCTTTTTGTGTATCTCATATCTTTAATATTATTAATTGGTATTATTATATTTTTGTTTTTTCTTTTAATAACAATCTCTTCATTAGTAATTGTCATTTTTTTTAATTCGATAACCTTTTTGTTTTTCATATTATCCTCACCATATTTGATTTAATCCATATCCAATTAATTTTTTTAATCCAAATTGTAAACCTGATAAGCCGCCTTTAATTGCTAGTTCAATTAATTTACTATTAATTTGTGCCATAATCAAAGTTGAATCTCTTATTTCAATTTTACTAATAACACAGTCGTGCAAACAATATTTTTCATTTATTTTTCCTATATTCATACTTACCACCTATTAAATAATTTAACAAATTCTTCTAATAGATTTTTTTAATTCAATCTAACATCATTGAATTTGCAAATTCATATATAAACTACTCAAAATTAATTTAAGTTTTAACTATAATATCTTAAACTAAATATACTATTTTAGTAGTAACACTGCTATCTGTAAATGCCAACAACTTATATTCTAGAGTATTATTATAAAAATCATATTCAAAAACCAAATGAGACTGTCCCCATCCATTACCAGCTCCTATAGCATAATCCAATAATATATGATTATTAGAAATTTTATATTCTCTAGGTCCATAGTTAAATTTTTTCATAGACTCTATATAAATTGTATTTTCTAAATATAAATCATCTATTTTATTTACTTGATGATTTTTTAAGTTAGTTATTGTAAATGACCCATGTTCTTCTGAAGATGATTTTTCACTTATAGATATATCATATTCTGTTGATGTTTCATTTTGGAAATAATCAGTTATGCTACATTCTTTACCTTTTGCAATAGTTTCATAAGTACCATCACTTAAAGTGTACTTGTCTATTTGTCTACTGTTTTCATCAAATCCATTGTTTGTAAAATGTTCTATAAAAAACACATCACCTGCACCATAAGCGTATGGATCAGTTTTGAAATGTTCTTTTGAAAAAAGCGTTTTTATGTCACTGCCATCAAGATTAGATTCATAAATATTTAATGTAAAATCAAACATTTTTTTAGATTTGGATGTAGTAAAATAAAGCCTATCTTTTTTTAATATTACTCCATTATTGCTTTCCTCATCTTTTTTTACTTTATCTAAATTAATACTATATTTTTCAAAATGGATAGTGCTATTTTTTATCAGCGCAACTTCATCTTTTCCATTAAAATATTTTGAAAATTCATCTTTTGCTAATTGAGTAGTATCTTTCATACATGATGTTAAAAGCAAGCATATAACAACCATAAATAGTAAGCATACTTTTTTCATTTGTTAAAATCCTCCGTTAATTTTAAATCATATATCTATTAGGAAAAACATATTATTTCTTTTGTGCTTAAGACATTTTATAACAAATCATTTTCTTAATTATAAAACCAATTAATTTATAAGGCAATTTATTAAATTACATTGGCAAAATAATGCACAATTATAAAAGACTTAACCCACTTATAATCCAATACATTTTAGAGAAATTAAAAGTTTTATTACTAGTGAAAGTGATTTGCTAATTTCATATTACTTTTTTACTACCCACTTAAACTTTTCTTTAAAATCGTTAAAACATTTTTTACAAATCCAGCGATATTCGTCTTTTGTAGAATAGACAACTTGTTCATATTTGTTTGAAATAGTCTTCATACAAAATTCACAATGTTCATGCCATAAATCACTTTTGTTTTTTATTTCTTCTCGATTTATTTTTTTTAATTCTACGTTAAATAAATATTCTTCTTGACCTGTTAATCTCCAATCGTTCATATCACACCCTCCTACCTCATTGCCTAAACT
>CAKPJO010000102.1 GCA_934162685.1 uncultured Bacilli bacterium
AACTAGCAAACCTGTTGCAAAAGGATCAAGAGTACCAACATGTCCAACTTTTTTGAAGTGAAATTTTTTCATTATTCTATTACATACATCTCTAGATGTAACACCTGCCGGTTTGTTAATCAAAAATATTCCGTCCATAATATGCAATTCTCCAAGTAGTATTATAACTTTAAATAATAAGAAAGGCAATTATCTATGAAAAAACGACCATTTTGTAATGATCGTTTAAAGCTTTTTTTTGTGTTCAATAGCTTCTTTTTCGCGAGCTAAAGATTCTTCTAATTTTTGCGCTCTTTCATAAGTATCATCGATGATAAAAGCTAATTCAGGAACTTTATAAATATCCAATCTTTTTGCTAATTCACTACGAATAAATCCTTTGCAACGATTAAGTGCTTCTAATCTTTTTTCTTTATCGCCTTTTCCTAAAAAAGAAACATAGATTTTAGCAAATGAGTTATCATTATTAACTATCGCTTCAGTAACACTTACAAAACCAACAGTGGAATTTTTTAATTCGAACTGTAAAATTTCTGATACGTTTTTTTGAATCAAGGAATGTATGCGTTCATTACGATTTGCCATAATTATTTTTTCTCCTCAACCATTTCGTAGCCTTCAACTATATCTCCTTCTTTAATATCATTAAAGTTTTCGATAGTTAATCCACATTCATAGTTTTCTGCGACTTCTTTAGCATCGTTTTGGAAACGTTTTAAAGAATTAAGTTTACCTTCATAAATTACTACACCATCGCGCATTAAGCGGCATAAAGAATCTCTTTTAATTACGCCATTAGTTACCATACAACCAGCAATTTTACCAATTTTACTTGCTACAATAACTTTACGAATTTCTGCTTGTCCAGTAATATGTTCTTTATAAGTAGGTTTTAACAAGCCTTTCATAGCGGCTTCAACCTCTTCAGTAAGGTGATAAATAATTGTATGTAAGCGAATATCCACTTTCGCTTCTTCTGCTTTAGCACGAATTTTAGCATCTGGTCGAATATTAAAGCCAAATATAATTGCATTAGATGTAGACGCAAGTAATACGTCAGTTTCTGTAATAGCACCAGCAGTAGAACGTAAAACATTAATTTTGACTCCATCAACTTGCAAATTAAGTAAAGCGCCTTTTACTGCTTCTGCACTACCTTGGTTATCAGCTTTGATAATACAATTTATTTCTTGAATTTCACCTTCATGAATACGGTTATATAAATCTTCTAATGTGCCACCACCAGATGAGTTACGCTCATCCAAAGTTTTAGCCAGTTTACGTTTTTCAGCAATTTCACGCGCTTGTTTTTCAGTTGGGAAAGCCATGAATTTATCACCAGCAACTGGAACTTCTGTTAAACCAATAATAGCAACAGGGGTTGATGGACCTGCTGATTTAAGTTCGGCACGATGTTCATTAGTCATCTTTCTAACACGTCCATAAGCTGCACCTACAACAACAAAATCACCGGCATTTAAAGTACCATTTTGTACTAATAATGTTGCTTTAGCACCTTCGCCTTTATCAAGACGTGCTTCTAAAACTGTACCCAAAGCATAACGATTTGGGTTAGCTTTTAATTCAAGCATTTCTGCTAATAAAAGAACATTTTCTAATAAATTTTCAATACCTATATGTTTCTTTGCGGAAATTTCACAAAAAATATTCTTTCCACCATATTCTTCTGGAATAATATCTAATTCCATAAGTTCTTGTTTTACACGTTCAACATTAGCGCCAGGTTTATCAATTTTATTAATTGCGATAATGATTGGAACGCCAGCTGCACGAGCATGGTCAATGGCTTCTTTAGTTTGAGGCATAACACCATCATCAGCAGCAACAACAATAATAACAATATCAGTAACGGAAGCACCTCTACTTCTCATAGCCGTAAATGCTTCATGTCCTGGAGTGTCAATAAATGTAATTTTCTTACCATTAATTTCTTTTTGATATGCACCGATAGCTTGTGTAATTGCACCTGCTTCACTATCAACAATATTAGAGTTTCTTATGGTATCAATAAGTGTAGTTTTACCATGGTCAACGTGTCCCATAATTGTGACTATTGGGGAACGCTCTTTAAGAGAACTAGGATCATCAACAATTTCTATGTCTTCAAAATTTTCCTCGCTAACAACTTTTTCTTTCTTAAAATCATATCCAAACTCTAAACAAATTTCTCCAATAAGTTCATCATCTAGATTTTGATTTAAAGTAACCATTTTACCTTGCATAAATAGGAAACGAATTATACTAGTTGCTGGAATATTTAACTCCTTAGATAATTGGCTAACTGTAATGTCACCAGTATAAACAAATACCCCACCATTTACCTTATTTAATTCATTTTTATTAATGTTTTTATTTGATGGAATATTACTTACACGGGTATTTTTGGATTTTTTATTTTTTCCATTAAATGACATATAATCACCTGCTTTCATTAAGAATTTTTTCTTTTAATTTTTTGTCACAAATTCCAACTGCACTTACATATTCTTTACCCAAACATTGTCCAAGTTCTTGTTTTGTAAACATTGATATATAATCTATGCCATAGTAAGAGGCTTTGTTTACAAACTTTTTTAGTGTATTTTCACTTACGTCTGAAGCTATAATTATAAGTGCTATTTTTTTACCTTGCTTCAAATTAGATAAAATATCATCACCTATAATTATACGCTTTCCTTTATAAGCTAATCCTAATAATTGCGAAATATTATTCATGGATAATATTTTCTAGTTCTAGATAAACGCTATCAGGAATTGTAGTTTCTAATATGCGGTCTAAAACTTTTCTTTTTTGAGCCAATTTTACTATTTCAAGGCTCTTTTTTAAGTAGGCACCATGTCCATTAACTTTTCCAGTTACATCTACAACAACTTCGCCATTAGGTGTTTTAACAATTCTAATTAGTTCGTTTTTCGGAAATACTTCATTGCTCACTACACATTTGCGCATTGGTATTTTTTTCATAGTACCACTTCCTTTTTTTAATTATTTTTCATCGTAATAAGAATCGAATTCATCGTAATCGATGTCATCATCGTCATCATCGTAGTTTTCTTCTTCTTCACGATCGAGTTCTTCTAATTCTTCAGCAGTATAAATATCCATTTTTTCTGTTTTAACATTTGAAGGAATGATTGAATTTTCTTCAGAAGTCGAATTATCTTCAGTCTTTTTATCAGCCTTTTTCCAAGGACGTTTATAGTTGTTACTATTTTCACGACGGCGTTTTTCATTTTCTAATTCTTTTTCTAAATCAGCAAGAGTTTTATTAGTTGTTACTTCTTTTACTTCTTTAACAACCTTTTCTTCTGGTTCAACTACTACTTCTTCAACTTTTTCTTCTTTTGTTTCTGCTGGTTCTTCTTTAGGTTCTTCTTTTTCTTCTTCATTAGAAGATTCTTCAGTCGAAGCACTTTCTTCTTTATCTTCTACTACTGGTTCTTCAACTTTTTCTTCTTTTGTTTCTTGAACTGGCTCTTCTATTACTTCTTCTTCAACAACTTCATCAACTTCAGGAGCATTTTCTTCAGCAATTAATTGATCAGCAGTCTTATAATTGATACCTAAACGTAATGCTTCATCTAATTCTTTAATATCAATGTTCCATCCTGTCAAACGAACTGCTAAACGAGCATTAACACCCATTTTACCAATTGCAACAGATAATTCATTGTTTTGAACAACAGCAATAGCTTTTTTATGTTCATAATCTAATAAAACGCCACGAACTGTTGCAGGTTTTAAAGCTTCCATGATATATAATCCTGGATTTTCAAAATAATTAATAATATCAATCTTTTCTCTTTCGTTACCATTACCTAATTGAGATACGATTTTTTGAATTCTATTACCATTTGGTCCAATACATGCTCCAGTTGCTGGAACATTAGGATCTAGTGAATATACAGCAACTTTGCTTCTACGACCAGCTTCACGAGCAATGTTTTTAATAATGACAGTTCCTTCATATATTTCGTGAACTTCAGTTTCAAATAATCTCTTTAAGAATCCTGGATCAGTACGAGAAACAACAACTTGTGCTCCTTTTGGTGTTGAAATAACATCAGATACAAATAATTTAGTAGTGTCTCCAACTTTAAATCTTTCACCTGGAATCATATGGTTACGTGGTAAGAATACACTTAATCTACCGATATTAATAATTGCGCCACGTTCATCAACTTTTTCTACTTGTCCTTGTACCATTTCACCAATTTCATCTTTGTATTTGTCATATAAAGAAGATTTTTCAGCTTCGGCAATTTTTTGACGTAAAATAGAAGCTACTAATTGGACTGAACCCTTAGTTAAGAAATCTAGTTGATATGGAATTTCATAGAAATCATCAACATTTAAATTTGGATTTTCTTTTCTTGCGTCTTCTAAACTAATTTCAAGAAAATCATCTTGAACATCTTCAACAACTTTCTTAAGTTGAAAAAGTTTAATCGTTGATGCCTTATCATCGATATCCACTCTTACCAAAGCATCATCAGATTTATCTAGTTGCTTACGAAAAGCTTTTTCCATTGCTTCTTTAAGCGCATTTAAGACTACTTCTCTAGAAACTCCTTTTTCATTTTCTAAAGATTCTAGTCCTTCTAAAAATATTTTTGCATTAATCATAAATACTATTTCCTTCCCCTATTAAAATTTTATTGCTAATCTTGCACGATCAACATTTTCACGATTAATTTTTATTGTTTTTGTTCTCGTCTTAATTCTAACATCAAGTGATATTTCTTGACCATCAATATTTGATAGTGTTCCTTCATAAGTGTTTTCACCATCAATAGGATTAATCAAATGAAGATTGACATACTTATTAATGTATTTTTCTAATTCTCCTAGTTTTATCGCATGTTCCGCACCTGCAGAGGCGACATCAAGCATGTAGTTATCGTCTTTGATGATATCTGCTTCATCTAACAGCAGTGAAATTTTTTCTGAAATCTCAACAATGTCATCCAAACTAATGTTCGACTCATCGTTTTTTTCCACCAAAATTCGAAGTATCATATCTTTTCCTTCTTTTTGGTAGGTAATTTCATAAATATTAGTATTCAACTCATCTAAACTCGGCTTAATCAAATTAGAAATCTCGTCTAAAACTGTCATTTTTTCCTCCTAACAAATCAAAGAGTGGGGAGGTCCCCACTCTGAGAAAACTTCTTTGATCACGAATGATCATACCTACTCTCGTAAGCACATTGTTATTATATTAATAATAAAATCAAATTGCAAGATTTTTTTATACTAGTTACATCAAAATGCAAACTTTACTATTTGTTGATTTTATGTAATAAACATATCACTGTGATACGAATTCGTATCAAATCGTATCACGGAAAAATAAAAAAAGCCGATAGAATCGGCTAAAACGTTCGAATGGTGCCTCCTGCCAGAATCGAACTAGCAATAGATCCTTACCATGGATCCGTTATACCACTTAACTAAGGAGGCATCACTGACTAATAATATAGTTATTAAGTAATAATTTGTCAATACTTTCAAAACTTTTTAACATTTAATATAAGTTTTTATATTATTTTTCAAATATTTGTTCCACAAGTTTTGGTAATTCTTGTAAACCATTAATTTCATGGCAATCATCATCTATTTTGCCAAAGCCATATTTAGCATGAATAAAAGTAGCGTTAGCCTTCTCTGATTCATTTTTATCTTTTAAAGTATCACCAACATAAATTACTTTATCGATATGTTCCTTTTCTTTAAGTAAAATAATATTTTGCCATTTTGCTAATCCTGTATCACCAGCACAAATGTGCCC
>CAKPJO010000103.1 GCA_934162685.1 uncultured Bacilli bacterium
CGTACCGTGATGTTTATACATTTGGTCCAACTTTTAGAGCAGAACGTTCTAATACAGTTCGTCATGCTTCAGAATTCTGGATGATTGAACCAGAAATTGCTTTTGCAGATTTAGAAGATGATATGGACTTAATTGAAGATTGTATTAAATTCTGTATTAATTATGTGATGGAAAATTGTGAAGAAGAAATTAACTTCTTTAACACTATGATTGATAAAACCTTAGTGGAACGTTTAAATCATGTTAAGAACTCTCATTTCAAGAGAATGCCATATACGGAAGCAATTTGTGAACTTCAAAAAGCTAAAGAAGATGGACATAAATTTGATAACGATAATATTTACTGGGGTATGGATTTACAAAGTGAACATGAACGTTATATTACTGAGCAAGTTATTAAAGGACCTGTATTCTTAACAGATTATCCAAAAGACATTAAAGCGTTCTACATGCGTGTAAATGATGATAATAAGACAGTTGCGGCTTGTGACTTATTAGTACCAAATGTTGGTGAATTAGTAGGTGGAAGTCAACGTGAAGAAAGATATGATGTCTTATTAAATAGAATGCATGAAATCGGAATGAAAACCGAAGGATTAGAATGGTATTTAGATTTAAGAAGATATGGCGGTTGTAAGCATGCTGGATTTGGTATTGGCTTTGATCGTTTATTAATGTATGTAACAGGTATGGGCAATATTCGTGATGTCCAACCATTCCCAAGAACACCAAACAATTTAAAATTCTAGAAGGAGTAAAGTATGGCTGAATTAATTACGGAAGTAAGTGATGAAGAATTAGTTACTAAATTAAGAGCAAAGCGTCGTATACGTGGTCTTTTAATTGTGATTAATTTTGTCTTATTCGGTTATTTAGCCTTTAACATTGGATCTAGTATTGTTGATTTAGTGGAAGCTTCTAAACGTGTAGATGGATTAGTATCATTAAAAGATAAAAGTCCAAAAGAATCACTAGAAATATATAAAGAATATATTAAAAGTGATGATGACGTTATTGGCGGAGATTTTGCTATATATGGTGATAATATTTTACTAACTAAAAACAATTTTGATATTGAAAATATTGATGTTTATCAAAATGTTCAATTAGCAAAAATTCAAGAAAATAAAAGTGATTTAAAGAAAGATATATCTTTAAGTTATACCTCTATCGATAATAAATTTACTACAGGAGTTAATTTATTTAATGATGTGATGGGAAATAAATTACAACCAGGAGATTATTTCTTTTACATTGATTCCACTGATATAAATAACATGGGCAAAATTCTTAAAGTAAATAATGGCTTAGAAATGAAATATGTTAATTATTCTCTTCCAAATGAGGAAGGAGAAAGAGTTAAATCCACTATTTACGCTTATAAAGATAATCCAGCTTTGATTATGAATATTGAATATGTTTATAGTTTGCCTGATGATTATGTGGATGTACTTGTTATTGGTAATCAAGAACATTATCAATTAATAAATGATAAGATTGCGCCTAACGCTAAGGTGCGTTATGAAGAAAATGTTAGCGATGAAGAGGCTTATTTATCAAATGCTAGAACTATTATCAAAATAATTGATGATGATAAAACTAATGTCGACAGTGATATTATTTATTCTTATAGCGCGGTGGATAGTGACTATTCTAACAAAGATAATTCATTTGTCTTAGCTATGGCGGGATACGCAAATAGCAAAGGATATCCATATCAATTTAAAAGTGAACATTTTATGGGTATAATGACTTATGTTATTGATATTAAAAATTAATGGTGCGTGAGCATCATTTTTTTTATAAACTATTTTAAGTGCATAAAATCAAGAAATAAACTTTGAAGTGACATTCAACATAAAATTCTGATTTTTTTAGTTGAAAAACATAACAATCACAAATGTGTCAACCAAAACATCACAAATGTGTTAACTTAAATAGCACAAATCTGTAAACTAAAATACCACAAATGTGTAAAGTAGAGATTACCTGACTTAAAAATTATTATAACCGTGAGTCAATTTGGCTATAAAAGAGACGATGGAGTCTTTGTTATTCCTATAGGATGTTTAAAAGGATTAGGTATTTTTAATTAAAATATACAAATGCACTATAAAAATGTTAATAGTTATTAACATCCATTGTGAAATAGTGGATATGTTTTTTGATGCTTATTTTATATATAATTTTATTAGAAGGTGAAATTATGTTAAGTGATGTATTAAAAAATTTAAGAATTAAAAATAAATTAACACAAGAGGTTTTAGCGGATTCTTTAAATGTTACAAGACAAACATACGCTAAATGGGAGAAAGGAGAAGCAATTCCAGATATTTATACGCTTAAAAGACTATGTGAAATGTATCAAGTATCCATAGATGAAATATTAGATAGTAATAAAAATGATGCTAAATCAATAAAACCAAAAGATAAATTTTTCTTTGGTATAATTGAAATTAAAGATGGTGGAGTTATTACTTTACCTAGTGAAGCACTTAAAGTATTTAATTTTAAAACTGGTGATCAATTAGCGGTGTTTGGTGATTTAAATCAAGGTATTGCTTTAGCGGATGCTCAAATGGTAACTCAATTTGCTAAAGAGGTTTTGTCTAAGGATAACAAAAATGAGTAACGCAATTAGTGTAAGTCACTTAACAAAGAAGTTTAAAGATGTTATTGCTGTTGATGATATATCTTTTAATGTAAAAAGTGGCGAAATATTTGGTATTTTAGGACTTAATGGCGCAGGTAAAACCACTACAATAAAAATGATAAGTGGATTAACTCGTCCAACAAGTGGCGATATTAAAGTATTTGATTATGATATTTATAAAGATATTAATAAAATAAAAAGTATTCTTGGCGTTTCTCCTCAAGATAGCGCGATTATGAATAACCTAACCGTAAAAGAAAATCTTGAAATAATGGCTAAACTTTATTTTAAAGATAAAAATGTTATTAATGAAAATGTTACATGGGCTATTAATGAACTTTCTTTAAATAAATATGAAAAAAGATTAGCAAAAACTTTATCAGGAGGATATAAAAGACGCTTATCTATTGCTATGGCTTTAGTTACTAAACCCCGTATTTTATTTTTAGATGAACCAACTTTAGGCTTAGATGTTATTAATCGTCATGAATTATGGAATGTTATTAACGAATTAAAAGGTAAGGTAACCATTATTTTAACATCGCATTACATGGAAGAAATTAGTGCTTTAGTAGATAATATTGCTATTATGAAAGACGGACATATTCTATTAGTGGATAATCTAACTAACATTTTAAAAAATTATAATAGTAAAAGTTTAGAAGAAGCATTTATTAAGATTGTAGGTGAAAAAAATGCGTAGTTTGACATTTGCTAAAAGAAATATTTTAGAACTTATTAGAGATCCTTTGTCTAGTATATTCTTTGTTATTTTTCCAGGCGCTTTATTTATTATCTTATCACTAATTATGAAATCATTAGGAGCGGAAGCACTAATGAATACACCGCAATTTGAAATAAACCATTTAACGATGTCAATGATTGTTTTTAGTTTTTCGTTTATTACTATATTTGTCGGTAATATGATTGCTAATGATAAAGAAAGCTTCTTTTTGATGCGTTTAAAATCCACTCCGATGCGAGCAAAGGATTTTATTATTGGTTATACAATAGCAATTATTCCTATTGCTTTATTTCAAGAAATTTTTATGCTTATTATTGGAATGATTTTAGGATTAAAAATAAATGGCTATATCTTTCTAGCGGCTTTATTCTTATTCCCTATGTCTTTCTTATTTATTGGATTTGGTATTTTATTTGGTACATTAGTTAATAGCAAAGCAGTAGGAGGATTATCATCTATTATTCCTACTATGACATCTTTATTAGGAGGAATGTTTTTCCCATTAGATAATATGGAGGGCGGATTTAAAACTATTTGTTATGTTTTCCCTTTTGCTAATGCGACGAAAGTGAGTAATTTAATAATTCAAGGTAATTTTAATGTTTGGTTACCTTATTTAATTGTTTTAAGTTATGTAATTGTTATTTATGGCATTTCTATATTTATTCTTAACTACAAATTATCGCATGATGGTATTTAAAATAAGTAAATGACATTGTATTTCTATGATCTGTATTTCTTCTTATTAAAAGAATAAATATAAGCTTTTTAGGAATAAGTGTATTTTTTGATGCTTGATTTTATAGGAAAAGTGTAAAAAAGTATGGCTGTTTTTTATGGAAAAGTGTAAAATATGAATAATAAAGGTGGAATGATTATATGCTAAAAAGAAAAATAGAACAAAAAATAATTAATTATTTAACTTCTACATCTAATAAAATACTAGTTGTTGATGGTGCAAGACAAATTGGAAAATCATATATTATTAGGCATATAGCCACTAAAGCATTAAATGAAAAATTTACTAACTATATTGAGTTGAACTTTGTTTTAGATTCTTTAGGAGATAAAGTTTTTAAAGATGTTAATAACATAGAAGATTTTTATTTTAAACTCAGCACAATAGCTGGCAATCACATGAAAGAAAAAGACAATACTTTGATTTTTATTGATGAAATTCAAGAGTATCCACAATTTTTAACAATGCTTAAATTTCTAAAGCAAGATGATAGATTTACATATATTTGTAGTGGATCGCTTCTAGGTGTTACTCTTTCAAAAACAACATCTATTCCTATTGGTAGTATTGAAGTATTACACATGTATCAATTAGATTTTGAGGAATTTTTAATGGCTAATGGTTTTGGAGAACTAGCAATTTCAACATTAAAAATCAAATTTGAAAAATTAGAAAGTTTAGATGAAAATACACATAATAAGGTTCTTGATTTATTTAAAAAATATTTATTAATTGGTGGTCTTCCAGATGCAGTTAATGCTTTTTTAGAAACAAGAAACATTATGGAAGTAAGAAAAATTCAATCAGACATTTATGACTTTTATGGAGACGATGCAAGTAAATATGATAAAGAACATAAATTGAAAATCAAACGAATTTATGATTTGATTCCATCAACTTTAGAAAATAAAAAGAAAAGAATTGTAGTGCAAGATATTGAAAATATTAAAGGAAAAAAATACGCTAATTATCAAGATGAATTTGATTATTTAATTAGTTCTGGAATTGCTTTAGAAGTCAAAGCTATTTCTAATCCAAAATTTCCTTTAATTGAATCTAGCGGTAAAAATTTATTAAAATTATATTTAAACGATGTTGGTATTATAACTAATATTTTATATAAATATAATGTGGGTGCTATTTTAAATAACCAAGAAAGTATTAACTTAGGAACTGTATATGAATCTTTAGTGGCTTCTGAATTAAAGGCACATGGTTTTAATTTGTTTTATTATGATAACAAAACAAATGGCGAGGTAGATTTTTTGATTGACGATTATGATACATTATCAGTTTTACCGATTGAAGTTAAATCTGGTAAAGATTATACAGTTCATAGCGCAATGAATAAATTCTTAGCAATCAAAGATTATAATGTAAAAAAAGGTGTTGTTCTTTCTAATGAAAGAAATGTCTACAATAAAGATAACATCATATATATGCCTATTTATTATATAATGTTTTTTAAACAAAATAATCTAACTATGAATTTGTAATTGAAAAGCTACTAAAAATGAGCGGATTTTATTCCGCTCATTAAAGAGTATTTTCATTAGGTGTTAAATTCTTTTGAAATACTGAAGTAGATAATTGTCTAGCACGCAATTGACGAGATATATAAGCCACTAATTGGTG
>CAKPJO010000104.1 GCA_934162685.1 uncultured Bacilli bacterium
GTAAGGTTGATCGTTCTGCCGCATATATGGCACGTTATGTTGCTAAAAATTTAGTTGCCTCTGGCGTAGCAGATCGTCTTGAAGTACAGCTTAGTTATGCAATTGGAGTAGCAAAACCTTTAAGTATTAATGTGGAAGGATTTGGTACATTAAAAGTAGATGTTAGTAAAGTGCTTGAAATAATTGAAAAAGTTTTTGATTTAACTCCAGCTGGGATTATTAAAGCATTTAGTTTAACTAAGCCTTCATTTAAATATCAAGATTTAGCAAGTTATGGTCACTTTGGAAGACCAGATTTAGATTTACCTTGGGAAAAACTTGACAAAGTAGACGCCATTAAAAAATTAATAAAAGAATAAAAGTAGCAACCGCTACTTTTTATTTTAGCTAAATAAAAAAATTAAAATCTGATTATTTTGTATAAAGAAACCACTTACATCTAAATTATATCAAAATAAGTTATTAATTAAAATACTATATTTTTTTTATTTAAAGTGCGAAAATAGTAGTGTGGAATATTGTTACACAATATTTGGAAAGGAGAGACTATTTATGAAATACCAAATTATTGGAAAGAACATTGAAGTCACAGAAGGCATTAAGGAGGCCTTATTAAAAAAACTCCATCGCATGGACAAATATTTCGTTATTAATGATGATGTTGAATGCCGTGCTGTTGTGAGAACTTATAAAACTGGTCAAAAGGTTGAAATTACTATTTTTACTAAAATGATGGATTTTAGAGCCGAAGTAATTGATAATGATTTATATGCAGCATTTGATTTAGCTATTGATAAATTAGAAGGACAAATGCGTAAGTTAAAAACTAGATTAGATCGTAGAAACAAAGATGGTTTAGGAAAATCTATTGCATTTGAAAATTTTGAAGCCGAAAAAGAAGAAGCAGAAAGTGATGAAATTGTACGTACTAAATCTTATTTATTAAGTCCAATGTCTATGGAAGAAGCTATTACAAGAATGGAAGCATTAGGACATGACTTCTTTATGTATTTAGATATTGATGATGATATGATTTCTGTATTATATCGTCGTGATAATGGTGGATTAGGTATTATTCAAGCTGAAAATAAATTAAAATAATAAAATTAAAAGATGACTTTTGGCCTTGTACATCAATTAGTGCAAGGCTTTTTCATTTTTTTTATTCTTTCTGCATTTATTTATATTAGGTGATATTTGTGGAATATATAGTCATGAAATTTGGAGGAATTGCAACTAGTACAAGCAAAAATAGAGAAAAAATAGCGAGTATTATTGAAAAAATTAATCATAAAAAAATTCTTCTTGTTGTGAGCGCTATGGGGAGAGTTGGATTTCCTTATGCAACGGATACATTACTTGATCTTATTGATAGTGCAAACATTACAATTAAAGAAGAAAATCGTTTGTTATCAATTGGTGAAATTATTTCTTCTATTGTTATGTCGAATTTATTAAATTCCAAAAAAATAAAAGCATATGCACTATCTTTAAAAGAAATAGGTTTATACAAAAAAGATAAATTTGTATTTGAAAATAGCGCAATTACTGAATTATTTAATAGTTATAATGTTTTGATAGTACCAGGATTTATTGCTTTAGATAATAAAGAGAATGTTATCACTTTAAAAAGAGGTGGAGGGGATTTATCCGCGTGTATTTTAACTAATTTTTTAAATTGTACTACAACATATCTTTTTAAAGATGTTAGTGGAGTTTTGCCATTTGTTTCTCAGGGCTATAATAATATTAAACCTATTAAATATTTGAGTTATTTAGAAGCTTTGGCATTAACCAATATTGGATATAATATCATTCAAAAAGATGCTTTGATATACGCTAAAGAAAGTAACTTAGAAATTGTTGTAACTAATTATGTAAACGGAAAAATAGGAACAGTAATCGGAAAAAACGAATTAAACAAACATATAATTGGGATGAATTTTACGAAAAACACTATTAAAATTGCAACGCTATTTCCTGAATTAACGGATGAACAAATTAAGAAAAATTTCAGCAATAACCATCTATTTTTTAAAAACTTCAAAATGAAAAAAGATTATGTTGAGTACGAATTTGGAATAAATCAAATTCAGTTAGCTAAAAAGATGTTGATTGATACTTATTTCAAAGACTACTTATAATAAAAAAACGCTATCACAATAACCACAATTTGTGTATAATAGTTGTGGTGATTTTTATGGCAAAAGTACTCGCTATCGATTTGGATGGAACATTATTTTACCCTAAAAAAAGAGTTAAAATGATTCCAAGAAAAAACACTAATTTTATTAGACATTTTATTGACGAAGGAAATAAAGTAGTTATTTGCTCTGGAAGAAATTTGTCATATGCGCAAAAGGTTATTGAAAAAATCAATCGCCCATTAGATGTTATTGGTTGTAATTCTAGTTTTGTTATTAGTGATGGAAAGATAATTCATGAATCAATGCTTACGCATCCTTTAGTTGGCAAAATCGTTAAAGAATTACGAGATCAATTTAATATTAATGCTTGGCTAATGATGTCTAAAAATCAAAGCTTAGTTATAGCAGGAGAAATGGGCTTTTTAAAACGATGGGTTTATAAACTTGTTTATGCTTGCCAAGGTGTTTATGCTGAAAAATATGTTATTAGTAATGAAGTATTTGAGGAAGAAATCAAAAAGGGACAAGTATATAAGTTAATGATGTTTTTTGGCTTAGGGAAAAAAGGAAAAGAAAAAGCTTGCGAAGCCACTAAATATTTAAGAAGTAACTATAGTGATAAGATTGAAGCTTCTTGGACAGATAACTTTATTGAAATAACTGCTGCTAATGTTTCTAAATCTAATGGCTTATTAACATATTGTGATTACTTAAATATAAATCACGATGATGTTTACGTGGTTGGTGACTCAGGAAATGACATATCAATGTTCCAAACATTCCAAGAACATAGTTTCTGTATGAAACATGCATCATATAAAGTTAAAAAGTTTGCAAAATATCATATCGATATGGTTGCAGATATAAAAGATTATATTGGAGGAAACGAAAATGATGAATAATTTTAAACACACACAAATGGTAACTTATTTTTATTTAAAAAATTTAAGAGAGATGTTAGATTTTGCTTATGAAGGTAGAAATAAGAAAAAAGAGGAATACGATCAAAAAAAGAAAATTTTTGAGCAAGCAATTGGAGAAAATGGGATTTTAGAAAATTTTGTTTTCAAATCTAATCCAGAACAAAAAGATAAAATCAAAGAAAAGTATGAAGATTTTATGTATGATGTCTTCAATGATCGTGTCATTAGTTTTGAAAATGATAAAATGATATTTGATGTTGCACAAAAACTAAATTTCTTTAAATCTATTTTTGAAACAAGAGAATTATTTCAAACAATAGCTATTTCACAAATTAATTATGGACGTAAAACTTTTAATGAAGAATATGATGCAGAAGTTGAAAAACTTGTTGTAGCAGAAGATATATTCTATCGTTCATTATTTACATTGCTCTTAGAAGTTGCGGTTCGTGATACTTTCTTAGATTATGTTAAAGAAATGAATGAATCTAAAGGACAACCTAATCCACAAATTAATTTTATTACTAATATCTTAGGTCAATATTTACAACTTGCCACTGCGATTATGAATAATAACGTGATGGTAGAAAATGAATATTTTGATGAAGCAAAGCACTGCTTTAAAACAGCAATAGATGCAATTACTGGTAAATTAGGTAAGAAAAATTTACAAGAACAAGAAAATTATTTTATTCGCGCTCGTGAAGCAGTTGATAAATCATTGATTGAAGCTGAAAAAAATTGGCTTACTTTATTTAATCCATTAGTTAAAGAAACTATTGAATTTGAAAAACAAAGTAAAGAAAATTAGTATATTCGACAAATTATGTGTAGTTTAGTGCCGTAATTTGTCGTTTTTTATAAATTTGTCAATTTGTTTATTTATTTCCTTTGCATTTTGATTAAAACTATCTTATTATTAAATTACGAAGGGGTAATAGATATATGAAAACAGCTAAATTAACGAAGTTTCGTGAATTGAGAAAACAACATGGTATCAACTTAGATATGGTTGCTAAAGAACTTAATGTTTCTAAAGCGTATATCTCTATGGTTGAAACTGGACGTCGTAGTCTCGATTACGAGATGGCAATCAACATGGCTAAAATGTTTGAGACCCATCCAGATGAATTGTTTTATGACGATATGACAAAATAATTCAAAAAGAGCAGAGATGCTCTTTTCTTTTACAATCAATCAATAAATTGATTGTTGAAACTAAATATTTAAAATGTTAAAATATAACAAGTCTCTAAGGAGTGAATATTATGAAAAAGAAAAAAGTTAGTACAAAAGAATTAGTTGGTTATATTATTAGCGGTGTTATTGCTTTGTTTGGAGTAGCATTAATGATTACTCATACTGTAGGTGTTTATTTACCAGTGTTAAATAGCAATAATGCTGTTGTAATTGCAGAAAATGCTGTAATAAATGCTTTAAAAATCAATTTGGATTTTTTAGGCTGGGGAATTATCTTTATGGTAATTGGCGTTTTCATTGCTTTAATGATTTTATTAAATGTTGCTAAAAAAGTTGATTACGATGTTGAAAAGGCTCAACGTCGTGCTCAAAGATTGGGATTATAAGAAGAGGTATTAAACCTCTTTTTTTAAAAATCATGAATAAGATATTAAAAAAAGTATTAATTACTGCTGGTTCAATTTTAGGAGTAGCGGTATTAGTTGTTGGTGGATATGTTAGTTATGTATTGCTTCAATATAATCGTATTGAAGATAATTTAGTTTTAAATCCAAATAATAATAATGAAAATGTATTAATTAATGATAAAACCTATAAAATTTCTACTTATAATATTGGATTTGGGGCTTATCGTCCTGATTATTCTTTCTTTATGGATGAAGGCTATATGGCCGATGGCACCAAGGTTAGTGGTAAATATGGCACCGCTAAATCTAAAGAATCGGTAATTGAAAGTACTAAAGGAGTAATAAGTGAAATTGACAAGTTAGATGTTGATTTTGCCTTTTATCAAGAAGTTGACACTAATAGCACACGTTCGCATCATGTTAATCAAAGTGAAATGATTAGAGATTCATTTACGGATTATAATAATGTTTTTGCAGTTAATTATCATTCAGCATTCTTGATGTATCCTTTTAATGATCCAATTGGAAAAAGCAATTCAGGAATACTTACTTTAAGTAAATATAAAATTGAAGAATCAATACGTAAATCTTATCCTGTATCTAAAGGATTTGATCGCCTTTTTGATTTAGACCGTTGCTTTAGTGTTTCACGCTTAAAAGTAAACGATAAAGAATTAGTCTTAGCCAATTCCCATATGTCCGCGTATGATGAAGGTGGAAAAATTCGTGCTTTACAAATGCAAGTAATGAAAGACTTTTTTGAAGATGAAATTTCTAAAGGAAATTATGTAATTTTTGGCGGAGATTTTAATCATGATTTAATTAACGAAAATCCAGACTATCAATATGATGAAGCTAATCCTAAACCAAATTGGATGAATTTTACGCAGTTAAAGCCAGATTGGTTAGCAAACTTTGACTATGAAGTTGATTTAGGCCCAAATATGAGCGTAGCCACTAGCGACAATGCTCCTACATGTCGAGATTGTGATTTACCTTTAATTGGAAATGAAGATGTTCTTTATAAAAGTGTTGTCGATGGTTTTATTGTATCTAGTAACATTGAAG
>CAKPJO010000105.1 GCA_934162685.1 uncultured Bacilli bacterium
AAAGAAGTGGTTATTAATATAAGTAAGAATATAGAAAAAGATGCCGCGATTATATTTTCCCCAAGTTGTTCGTCCTTTGATCAATTTGAAAATTATCTTAAACGTGGTGAATACTTTGATGCTTTGATAAAGGAGTATATTGAAGATGCAAAATAAACGATATGGACAATTAATAACTTTACTAACTTTTGTATTAGTGGCTTTTGGTATTTTTATGGTTTATTCAGCCTCGAATATTTGGGCAGAGGCAAAATTTAATGACCCGTATTATTATTTAAAAAGGCAATCACTATTTGCTTTATTAGGATTCATAGGATTTTTTATTGCTTCAAAAATACCAAGTGATTTTTTATATAAGCATGCAGAAAAATTTATAATTATTGCTTTGATATTATTAGGTTTAGTATTAATACCAGGCTTAGGAATTGAACGAAATGGTTCTCGTTCATGGTTTGGAATAGGCCCATTTGCTATCCAACCTTCGGAGTTATTTAAAATTGCAATTGTCATATACGCTGCAAAATACATATCTAATAATTTTAAAGAAACTAAAAAACTTCGCGGATTTTGGTTACTTCTTATTGTAATGATGATTGGCTTTGTTTTAATTATGTTGCAGCCGGATTTTGGTACAGCAATGGTAATTTTATTAGGATTAATCATTATGATGTTTGTTACACGTTTACCAATTAAATACTTTTTTATATTAGGTGGATTAGGTGTGACAATGATAGTGGGATTAATTTTAGTAGCTCCCTATCGATTCGAACGTATTAAATCATTCATTGACCCTTGGAGTGACCCATTAGGAAGCGGATTTCAAATTATTCAAAGTTTGTACGCAATTGGGCCAGGAGCATTACTAGGTAATGGCTTATTAAACTCTTATCAAAAACATTTTTATTTGCCAGAACCGCAAACAGACTTTATTTATTCGATTATCGTAGAAGAATTTGGTTTAGTAGGTGGAATTTTAGTTTTAATATTATTTGCAATGTTATTTGTATTTGGTTTCAAATTAGCTATAAAACAAGAAAAAGAATTTAATGCTCTACTAATTGTAGGATTATTAGGATTAATAATGGTACAAGTAATTATTAATCTTGGAGTAGTGGTTTCCTTAATTCCGGTAACAGGCATAACTTTACCTTTAATTAGTTATGGTGGTTCGTCTTTATCAGTATGTTTATGTTCTTTAGGTTTAATAGCGTCAAGAAAGTAGAGGTAATAAAATGAACTTATTATTTTTAGCTTCGGGAAGTGGAGGACATGTTTATCCTTGTTTGTCGTTAATAAAAAAAGCTAAACTTCAAAATAAAGTCACGTATCTAACAATTAAAAACGGTTTTGAAGAAAAAGTTATTACTCAAGATATAAATGCTATTTCCATAAATGTTCCTAATCAATTAAAAAAATATTTAAAACATCCTTCAAACTTTTTTCTTTTAAAAAAAGAACTTAAGCGAATTATAAATAAAATAAATGATATAGACGCAATTATTAGTTTTGGAGGATTTGTAACGTTTATTGGATTAATGCTAGCATTAAAATTAAAAAAGCCTTTATATATTCATGAGCAAAATAGTGTTTTAGGTGACGCTAACGGGATGGGACAATTTTTTGCTAAAAAAGTATTTGTGACGTTTCCTAACACTAAACATTTAATATTTAAAAATAAGCAATATATAGTGGGTAATCCAAGAATGGATGAAGTAAGTAAAAAAGAATATTTAAAAACTAAAAAATATAAAATATTGTTTTTTGCTGGTAGTTTATCAAGTTCTTCTTTAAATAAAATCATTAAAGAAGTGCTAACTAAGTATGTTAAATCAGATGTTGAACTATTTATTATTACCGGGACAAAAGATTATGAAACATTTAAAAAGTATAGCAATAAAAACATTAACATTATTGCTTATGAAAATAATATGATTGAATTAATGCAAAAAATGGATTTAATTGTTATGCGCGCGGGAGCAACGTCCATTTCTGAAGTTATCGCTCTTAATAAAGTGGCTATTTTAATACCTTCTCCCAACGTTAAACATAACCATCAATATTTAAATGCTAAATATTTAAAAGATCAAAATGCGGCATTCTTATTAAAAGAAAAAGATTTAACTAGTGATAAATTAATTTCATTAATAGAAATCATAAAAAATGATTATAATTTAGAAATTATAACGCGATTAAATTTACGAAAACTTAAGAAAAACAATGTCTCAGATAATATCTTAAAGGAAATTAAAAATGACTGATTTTATTATAAAAAGAAATGTAAATACTCAACAATTATCAACGATAAAAATAGGCGGAATAATCAATTATTTCTTTGATATTTATACTAAAAAAGGACTAAAAGAAGCATATGCTATCATCAATAAATCTCATATGACTTATTACGTTATTGGAGGATGTAGCAAAATCTTATTTCCCGATCATTTTTTTCGTGATGCTTTAGTGCGTATTTCAAATAATTATATTATCCCAAAAGAGCATTCTGTCTTAGTGGGTGCGGGAACCTCGTTAAAAAAACTATCTAGTTACATGATTGCACTTGGTTATGTAGGATTTGAAGGATTATTATCAATTCCTGGTAACATAAGTGGAGCGTTAATTAATAATGCGGGAGCAAATGGAAATGAAATATCTGATACTTTAATTAGTGTAACATGTTTTAAAAATGGAAAATTTGTTAAACTGTCAAAAAAAGATTTAATATTTTCTTATCGTAATTCATCGTTAAAAAATAAAGATTATATAATTTATGAGGCGGAATTTTTATGTAAAAGTGGTGATAAAGATATCATAAGGAGTAATGCTATTTTTAATACAAAAAGGCGTATAGTTACGCAACCACAAAACGTCTTAACATTAGGATCAACATTTAAAAATATTTTTACAACTAGCATTAGTAAAGACTTAGATAGTTTATATGTTAAAGGAGTCAAAATAGGTGATTTAGAAATATCTAAAAAACATGTTAATTTTATTATTAATATCGGTGAAGGAAGTCAAAAAAACTTTCTTAATATACTTGTTATATTAAGAACTCTTGTTTATAATAAATTTAAGTATGTCCCAGAAAATGAGGTTATAATACTTAGGTGGTGAGAGAATGAGTGAACATGAAGATGATATCATTTTGACTGATATATCGAAAATTAGTGAAGAAATTAAAACTCAGTCAAAAAGAAATCATACATCAATTATAATTCGCTCTTTTTTTTCGCTTGCAATCATGTCTTTATTAGCAACTTATTTATTTTCACCTCTTGGTAAAGTCAAAATAAATAATTTGTCTGGTAACTATTATTTAAATAAAAATGATGTAATTAGATTATCGGGGTTATCTAACGATAGTTCATTATTAAAAGTTAATGTTGAAAAAACAATGCTTAAGTTAAATGAATCGCCTTATATTAGTCGTTCACGTATTAACTGGCACTTAACATATGTAAATGTTTATGTTGATGAAGTTGCCCCTATTGCCAAGTCAGAAGATGATGAAATCTTATTAACAAATGGTTATACTCTTCGTAGTTATCAAGCAAAATATAAAGATTATTCGATTAGTAACTATAATGTTGATGAATCACGTTTACCAGTGTTTGTTAATTATAATACTGATTCATCATCAGGTGTAGCATTACTAAATGGCTTAAAAAGTCTTGATAAAGAATTATATAATGACTATTTAGTAAAACTAGATGAATCGTTAATAATTTTAAAAGAAAAACCAGTCGCCGAAAAATATTACGGATTATATTTTTATTTAAAAGATAGTGATAAGACATTAAGAATCCGTATTAATAATGAAATTTTAAAAGAAGCCTTACTAAACAAAGAAGTATTCATGGACGCAATTAAGAATATTGATTTTTATACCAAAACTAATGAAGTCTATGAAGGAGTTTATTATAAAGTCAACAATAGTTATCGAATAGCAACATTTGAGGAGGTGGCTAATAATGACGAAAATAATTAATGCTTTAGAAATTGGTTCAACTGCGATTAAGTTAGTCGTAGGATATGAGTGTGAACATGAAATAGTAGTCTTACATGCCGTAAAAAAAGATCTTTCAGTAACAAATATTAAAAACAATGTAATAAATGATAGTGATGAAGTATGTAAAGTAATAAAAGAAATAATACTAGATGCGGAAAATACTTTAAAAACTGATATTAATGAAGTTACATTAGTGCTTCCAGAACGTGGATTAGAAGTATTTGAAAACACGGAAACCACTAATGTTGTATCACTTAATAAAGCTATCGCAGAAGTTGATATCCGTAATGTTATGACTATGTTATTACGTGATACATATAATGAAGAAAATGATGTTATTGATATCATTCCAATTAGTTATACCTTGGATCAAGAACGCACATTTTCTAACCCACCATTAAATGAAACATCAAGCTTTTTAAAACTTAAAGCATTCATTCATACTATTCCGCGTTATATCAAAGAAACATATGTCGGATTAGTGGAAAAAGTAGGATTAAAAGTCGCTAATATTTTAGTAGCACCATATGGCGTTGCTCAATTATTTACTACTTATAAAAATGTACCAAGCAAATACTTTTTAATTAATGTGGGTGGTAAAACAACAACAATTACCATCATATTAAATGGTAAACCATATCAATCATCTTATATTGATATGGGTGGAGAAGACTTAACAAGTGAGTTATCTTATCGTATGGGAATAAGTTACGCTCTTGCAGATGAATTAAAAAACAAATATGGCTTAGATGACTTTAAATGTAATTTCCGTCCAAGCATTTGTCATAGCGAGCAAGATAAAAGTGTTGAATTCACGGTTAATGATATTCGCTTAGTTACCGAAGAATATTTAAATAGTTTGTTTAAAAATATTAGTCGCGCTATTAAAACATTAATGAATGATAACTTAGAATTAGAACAATGGCCACTTGTATTTGTAGGTGGTGGAACAGAACTAATCGGATTTAAAGAATTTATTAGTGAAAAGTATAATTCTCGTAATGTTATATTCCCAATGTTAAAATCACTTGGTGCGCGTAATCAAGTATTTGTGGATAATTTAGGAGCAATCAAAACATCTTCTAATACATTTGATTTTAATTCGGAAGAAAAAGAAGAAGCTCTACAAGTACAAACATTAACAAGAGAAAAACATAAACCACAAAAATATTCCGAAACAGATGATAATTTATAGGAGGAACAAGAAATGGATAATTTAGATAATTTTGAGCCAGTAGCCAAAATCGTAATAATTGGTGTTGGAGGAGCAGGAAGTAACGCGGTCAATCGTATGATTGATGAGAAAATCTCATGTGTGCAATTTTATGTTGCTAATACTGATAAACAAGCATTAATGTCTTCAAAAGCCGAAAATAGAATTGTATTAGGTAGTGAATTAACCAAAGGCTTAGGTGCTGGTGGTGAACCTCATGTAGGTCGAGAAGCCGCAGAAGCATCAAAAGAAGACATTCGTAATATCGTTCGCGGCGCGGATATGGTATTTATTGCTGCTGGTATGGGCGGAGGTACTGGTACTGGAGCGGCACCGGTAATTGCAAGTGTTGCTAAAGAAGAAGGTGCTTTAACAATTGCTATTGTTACTAGACCATTTACATTCGAAGGTAAAAAACGTATTGCTAACTCAATTGAGGGACTTAATAATTTAAAAGAGCAAGTCGATAGCATTATTGTCGTATCAAATG
>CAKPJO010000106.1 GCA_934162685.1 uncultured Bacilli bacterium
GTCCAATGCCTTTTTTAGTTGTACCAATTTTAGCATCACTTAATAATCCTTCATAAGCACCATCTAAATCAAGGTGATAAGGCATAATTAAATGGCAGCGATCAGAAATAAATAAATTAAATTCTTCAATACCATTGTCTTTAATATATTTAATTTCATCCATTAACATAAATGGATTTAATACTACGCCATCTGCAATAACATTAATAATATTTTTATTAATGATTCCGCTAGGTAAAGATCTTAAAGCAAATTTATGTCCATCGTGAACAATTGTGTGTCCAGCATTATTTCCGCCTTGATAACGGACAACAACATCACTTTTTGTTGCTAAATAATCAGTAATTTTACCTTTTCCTTCGTCTCCCCATTGAAGACCTTCAATAACTGTAGTAGCCATTATTTCTCATTCTCCTTTAAAATATTTCTTGCGATATATATGCCACATGCACTAGCTTGAGATAAGCCTCTAGTAATACCAGCGCCGTCTCCCGCTACATAAAGATTTTTAATTTTCTTAACCATTAAGTCATTACTAACTTCTGGTCTAGCACTATAAAATTTTGCTTCCACACCATAAAGTAAGGTATCATCATTTGCAATACCTGGAGTAACTTTATCTAAAGCTTCAATCATTTCAATAATACTATTCATCGTTTTATAAGATAATACTAAAGCTAAATCTCCTGGAACTGCTTCTTTTAAAGTAGGAGTAACAAATCCTTCTTGAATACGAGTAGGTGTACTTCTTCTTCCTTTTTTCAAGTCACCATATTTTTGAACAATAACGGAACCACAACTTAATTTATTAGCAAGTTTAGCAATTTGATAAGCATAATCATTTGGTTCATTAAATGGTTCTTGGAATTTATGAGATACTAATAAAGCAAAGTTTGTATTACTACTTCCTAATTTTTTATCTTGATATGAATGGCCATTAGCTAAAATTACATGATGGTCATTTTCTAAAACAACGTGTCCTGATGGATTAGAACAGAATGTACGTACTTTTAAATCAGTTGAAGTAGTAAAAATAAACTTACCTTCATAAAGATTTTCATTAATTTCATCCATGACAACATTGCTTGTTTCGACACGAACACCAATATCAACTTGGTTGTTTAAAAGTGGAACTCCATATTTACTTAATAATTGGCCTAATGAGATTGAACCATCTCTTCCAAAGCCTAAAACAATATTATCACCAATGAACTCTTCGCCTTTTTTAGTGATAACACCTTTACATACGCCATCTTCCACAATTAAGTCCACTACTTCAGTAGACATTTTAATATCAATACGTTCATTTAAATAATTGAATATTCTTTTTAAAATTAATAAGTTTTGCTCTGTACCTAAGTGTCTTACACGAGCGCGTAATAATTTAAGTCCAGCACCAATTGCTTTTCTTTCAATTTCTCTAATTTTATCATTATATGGGTTAGTAATTTCTAAAGTTGCTCCAAATTGAAGATTAATCTCATCTGCATAATTAATTAATTCAAGTAACAATTCGTCAGATATATAATCATTTAACCAACCACCAAATTCTGTGGTAATGTTATATTTACCATCACTATAAGCACCGGCACCACCAAAGCCACAAGTCATTGAGCAAGATGGGTGACAACCAATAACTCCTTCTTTATTAGAAGGACATCTTTCAATAAGATGGTTTAATACTGGACAGTATCTTGTATTAATATCCTTTCCTTTATCAAGTAATAAAACTTTTAAATTAGGGTTCTTTTTATTTAGCTCATATGCACACATATAGCCACTTGGACCCGCACCGACAATAATTACATCATACTTATTCATAAAATTCATCCTTATAAAGCAACTTGAGTACTTAGATTATTATATAATCTACGTTGCAACCATTAATATACTACACCATAAAAAGACTATTTGTAAACAAATTAATATGATAAGCGTTTACAAAATTTTCTCTTCAATTTTAGCATCCATTATTGATAATAAATACACGTGTATTGGTTGATCAAACATTTGATGAATATAATTAGCGTATGTTTTTAATTGCAAAACATAAGCCTCATCATCAATATGTTTAGTTTTATAATCAATAATTTTAATTTCATCATCTTTAACAATCAATAAGTCAATGATACCTTGCACATTATTTACTTCGTCAAAAAATGGATATTCCTTTAGTATAGTAGCGTTATTTAAATCATCAAAAACTGATAATTGAAGTACTTTATCAATTAAATGCTTTTGATATTTATCTTCAATAAAACTTGTATCTTTACTAATAAAATCAGTTAATTCTAATAACAAGTGCAATTGATTACCAAAATTAAGCAATTCTTCATTGATACTTTCATCTAACACTTTTGAGGCTTTGGAGTGTGCTAGTTGTTCTTTAAGAGCAATATTAGTATTACGTAATTCTAATAAATTATCTAAATATACTTCTCTTGGTTTTTCTTTTAAGCGAACTTCTTCAATTTCTTTTGGTACTCTTTTAATAATATTAGTTCCATCTTCAAAATAAGAAACAAAATCCAAAAAGTTTTTAGCGGAATTTAATAATTTAACATTTTTTTCATTTTCTTCATTAACAAGCAAAATTGATTTTTCTTTTGTGCGAGTTAAAGCCACATAAAATAATCGCATTCTTTCGGATATATTTGCGCATTGTTCCATATAATTATGTACAAAACTAATAATACTTGTTTTGTCAGTTGTTACTAATGGTAAAACAATACCATAGTTTTTAGAAATATTAAAACGGCCATATTCATTTTGTTTCTTTTTAAATTCATTTTCTAATTCCGGAAAATAAATGATTCCAAATTCTAGTCCTTTTGAGGTATGAATAGACATAATTTTTATAACATTTGTTGTATCATCATTTGTAGCCGCATCAATATCTTTTTCTTTTTTGGTATCATTAATGTATTCTAAGAAATCATCAAAAGAATAATCTAATGCTTCCATACTTTTAGAAGCATCAATTAATTTATTAATAAGATCTTCATTTGTTGCTACATTTCCAATTAAAATACATTTATTCAAAACATCTAAGGTGGTAAATAGTTTAACTATTAATTCAGAGAGCGGTAATGAATCAACTAAATCACTGATACTTTTCATATCTAAATATGCTTTAGTTTCAAATAGATGATTATGGATCACACTATCATAGATTTCTTCATCACTATTTCCATAAACAAATGAGCGCATTAAACCCACTAAAGCTACTTTAAAGTTAACATCATAAGTCTCTTTTTTAATAGAAGACACAACAATTAATGCATCTGTAAAAACCATTCCAACTTTTGAGGAAAGCAATTTTTCTGGCGAATAAAGACGTAATGGCAATTGATATTTATCAAATACCTTCTTATAAATATCAAATGATTTCTTTTTATCAATAAGAATAGCAAAATCTTTAAATTCGACATTACGAAGTTCTTTTTTGTTTTTATCGTAAACTTTATAATCATTATTTATTTTATTCACAATATCTTCCGCAATTAAAGTAGCTTCTACTTCAGCGGCTTTTTGTTTACCTTTTTCTAAAGTATAAACAATTTTTTCTATGTTGTTATATTGGTTACAATTACCAAATTTATCATAATCTATATTTCCTGAAGTCGTAATATGATCAATTTTATAGTCTACTGCTCCAATTTTTTTAGACATCAACTTTGAAAACATCATATTTAAATCATCAATTACTTCATGTCTACTTCTAAAGTTAAAACTTAAATCAATTTTTTCTCCACCAATACCATTTTTATAATTTTCATATTTACTTTGGAAAATATCACAATTAGCGTTTCTAAAAGCGTAAATTGATTGTTTTGTGTCTCCAACCATAAAGATGTTATTATCACCTAATGCTTGTACTAAATCTTCTTGAATATCTGACGTATCTTGATATTCATCAACCATGATAAATTTAATATTTTCTTTTAACTCTTTATTAATTATTGGATCGTGCACTAATTTAAGCGCCATTTTGGCAATATCCGAAAAAGAAAAAGCATGTTTTTTAAACTTAAAATCAGTTAATTTTTGATCTACTTCTAAGGCAATATCAAATAAGACTTGATAAGCATTTTTGTATACTTCATCTTTAATTATTTCTTTAATTTCTTCACTTGTACCAAGATTAAGTTTTTGAAGCATTTTCATAATATTTTTTATAGTCTCACGTAATTCTTTATCTTCTTCGCTTAACCCTCTAGCAGTTTTAAATTTCACTTCTATTATCTTATTAATAAGTTCATCATAATCTTTAATACTTAATAAAGGCGTAACAATATCATAAATTTCATCTGCATAATCACTATTTTCTAAATCATTAGATAAAATAAGCATCTCATTAAGTTGTTCTAAACAAAATTGACATACTATATTGATTAAATTATCAATATAAGCATCGCTAAATACTTCTTGGCATTTATTTTTCAAATAACCAACTTTATCAACTTCATAATCTGCTTGCTTTAAAATACCTGTAATAAAATACTTAATATCCGCATCATTTTTATCAATAAAGTCATTTATAAACTTTAAAAAATTTGGATCTTTTTCTTCATATTTTCGATTAAAAATATCATCAATATAATGATGCATTTTAATATCTAAAATACCTTGCTCAATAATAGAAATATCTTTAGGTAAAGAAAAATAATAACTATATTTTTTTACTAAAGATAAAGAAAAAGCATCAAATGTCGTAACATTACTTCCTTCAATTTGATCCGCTAAATCAAATAAGCCATCATTTCTTAAAGCCGCAATGATACGATCTTTCATTTCATGGGCCGCGGCATTTGAGAAAGTTAAAACTAACAACTCATCAACACGAGCTTCTTTATTTTTAATAATACGAAACATACGTTCAGTTAAAACTGCTGTTTTTCCTGATCCTGCACCAGCAGAAACAATGGTATTTTTTCCACGCGTTGTAATTGCGTATTCTTGATCACTAGTCCAAGCCATTATTTTTTATCTCCTTTTGGTGGTAATTTAATTGAAATGACATCATCATCTTCTACTGAACATATATTCTTAAAATTACAATATTGGCATGCTTTATTTCCACTACCAATCATTTTAGGATTAATTTCAAATTCACCTTTTTTAATCAATTCATCCGCTTTTAAGAAATTATTTTTCGTTAATTCGATAATCGCGGCAAATTCGTCTTTACTAAATACTTTCGCATTCTTAGCTAATTGTCCAGTACCTATTAATTTAAGTGATTTAATATAACTAGAATTAGCGTAAGTTTTATCAAAAGTAGATAATTTACTTAAATCATCTAATGATTCTCCCACTAGTTCAAAAGTATCTTGATAAAATGATTTCTGGTCTTCCATAGGCACATCTTTATCACTTACACCAAGAGGTTGTAAATAAAAACCAATTAATTCTTTATTGTTAAATTTATTATTTTCTTTAAGTAATAATGCATAAGTTGGTAGTTGCATAGAATAACCATATTCTACTAGGCGTTCATCAAAAACTTCGCTACCAGTCTTATAATCAATAATGGAATAATAATCATTAATACCATCTGTGGTAATCATTATTTTATCAATTTTTCCATTAATTGATACTTCATCATTAAGGTCAAAATAAAAAGTATTTTCAAGCATAATGTCTTTAACAT
>CAKPJO010000107.1 GCA_934162685.1 uncultured Bacilli bacterium
GGACATGGGTCTGGTAATTATATTTCGCGTTTAATTGGTGAACATCAAATAGATAAGGCTAAAAAATATGCAACGATAGGATTTGTATTGTCTTTTTCTTTTGGGCTGTTACTAACTATTTTCGGATTAATATTTTTAGAGCCTTTAGCAAAGTTTTTAACCGCTAATAAAGATGAATATGTTTATTTATACGCAAAAGATTATTTGTTTTGGATTTTGCTTGGTGCCCCATTTATGACCTCATCTAACACTTTAAATAATCAATTAAGGTATCAAGGCAATGCTTTTTTAGCAATGCTTGCTATTAGTTCTGGCGCAATATTAAACATAATTTTAGACCCTATTTTAATTAAACAATATGCAGTTTATGGTGCGGGTATGTCGACATTTGTAAGTCAAATACTTGGATTTGGATTACTATATATATGCACTACTAAACGAGATAATATTCATATTAATTTAAAATATTTCACATTAAATAAAGAAATTATTGGTGTCATTGTTAATGGTGGATTTCCATCTTTAGCTAGACAAGGATTAAATGCTGTTTCTGTAGCGGTTTTAAACTTTGTAGCAATAAACTTTTCTGTGGATTCTTTAGCGGCTATGACAGTTGTTAATCGTATTATGTCTTTTGCAATATCTGTCGCTATTGGTATTGGACAAGGGTTCCAACCAGTATGTGGTATTAATTATGGCGCTAAACAATATGGACGTGTTAAAGAAGGATATTTCTTTACTACCTTCTTATGCACAATTACACTTATATGTTTTGCTTTAGTAAGTATTTTCTTTGGTGGATCTTTAATAAAATTATTTGCAAATGGCAATCAAAATTTAGAAAATTATGATGAATTTATGAAAGTTGGTAAAGAATTATTAATTTATCAATCAATTGGCATACCTTTATTTGGGCTAAATACTGCAACTAACATGATGCTTCAAACAACAGGAAAATCAGTTAGAGCTACAATACTTGCCATTGGAAGACAAGCTTTATTTTTTATACCAACACTATTTATATTCCAAGCATTATGGGGACTTAAAGGTGTTGAGTTAGCTCAAATGGTTGCAGATATTTTGTGCTTTATAGTGGCAATTCCTTTAGCAATATCGTTCTTTAAAGAACTAAAAATAGAAGACGAACCAAAAGAGCAAAAAAAAGCAACGGTCTAAAATCGTTGCTTTTAAAAACAAAACTATTTTTTGATTTCAAGTTTTCCGTCAACTAAGCGGTTAGTGGATTCTTTATCAAATAAGATAATTCCATTTCCTTTAAAATCAATATTTACTTTTTCATCAACTTTATAGTCGATAATACCAAATACAACGGATGTTAATATATCGTTTCCTAGATTAACTTTAACTGTTGTTTCCATACCAGCCGGTAAAGTAGAATATACTTTAGCGGGTAATCCTTTTTTAGTAATTTCGATATATTCTGGTCTAATACCTAAAACGATGTTTTCATTTTTTAATTCAAACGCATTAATTGGAGTAAATACTGTTTCAATATCGTGGAATTTTATTAAATATGTACCATTTTCTAATTTTTTTGCTGTTGCTTCAACAAAGTTCATTGCAGGATTACCAACGAAATCAGCAACAAATAAATTGTTTGGTTTAGCATATACAGTCAATGGTGGATCATATTGTTGTAATAAACCATTTTTCATTAAACATACTTCAGTAGCTAAAGTCATAGCTTCTAATTGATCGTGTGTTACATAAACAAATGTCGAATTAGTTTCAGTATGTAATCTTTTAAGTTCTGTACGCATTTCTAAACGAAGTTTAGCGTCCAAGTTACTTAATGGCTCATCCATAAATAGAACTTTTGGATTTGGAGCAAGAGTTCTAGCAATAGCTACACGTTGTTGTTGTCCTCCAGATAATTCACTAGGATAACGAGCAACGAACTCTTCAATTTTAAGCATTTTTAATAATTCTTCAACACGAGCTTTAATATCTTCTTTTTTCCATTTTAGATTTTCTAATCCAAAAGCAATATTTTGATATACAGTCATATGTGGCCATAAAGCATAGTTTTGGAATAAGAATCCGACATTTCTTTTAGCAGGAGATATATTTATACCTTTTTCTGAATCAAATACAGTTACTCCATCAATAATAATTTGACCACTAGTAGGTGTTTCTAGACCTGCAATCATACGAAGAGTAGTGGTCTTACCACATCCGGAAGGACCTAGCAAAGTTACGAATCCACGATCTTTAATAGTCATATTTAAATTATCGACACCAACAAATTTTCCCCATCTTTTGGTAACATTTTTTAAAATAATTTCTGGCATATTTCTAACCTCCTACACCTTTATCAATTGACGCTCCGGTTATTTTATTAACAAGTAAATTAATAGCCAAAACAGATACAATAATAATTAAGTTGATACCATTACTAATTTGTGTACAATCATATTTTTCATAGTTTTGAAGTACCGCTGTTAAAATAGTACTAGATCCAGTTAATAATACGAATAATGTTAATTCACGCATACAAGATACGAATGGTAATAAGTATCCTGATATGAAACTTGATTTTTGAATTGGAAATAATACTTTAACCATTCTCTTCCACCAAGGGACACCGACAATTATAGCTGCTTCTTCAATTTCATTAGATAGTTGAAGCATAGCGTTTGTTCCTGATCTAGAAGCAAATGGTAAGAATTTAATAGAACCTACTAAGATTAATAGTAATATTGAGCCATTTAAGAAACTAAATGTTTTTGTATAAGAAATAATTAAGTAAATAGTAGCAAATGACATAGCAGGAATTAAGTATGGTAAGAAAGCAACATTACTTACATAATTTGCTAACTTGCTACCACGTCTTTTGCTAACACCATATCCAACCAATATACCTAATGTACCAGCAATTAAAGCACATGCAGCGGATATTAATAAAGAATTTAGGAATGATGACCAAATTTCTTTGTTATGCAAAATACCAACAGAAGTAGTAATTGAACTTTCAGTAATTTCTTTTGTTGTCCAATAGTAAGTGGTAAATGTTGAGAAGTCTCCAGAAGTTTCTAAGAAAGATTCTAGAGCAAATGATATTAACGGAACAATTGCAAAGAAAGCGGCATATATACAAACAATAGTAGTAACAATAGGTTTTCCTACTTTTCCTAGTTTGACTAATGAAACTTGAGATGATTTACCAGTAACGGTAGTAAATGACCTTCGACTATTAGTAACCATTTGGTTAACCATTAAAATTGCAATACTAAATATCATTAATACTGTGGCCATAACATAACCTTGCCCTTTAAATTGGGATCCATTAATCAGTGATTTCATACCTAGCGATAGCGTCATGAACTTTACTTTGGATCCTAAGAATTGTGGAACAGTATAACTACTAACAGAGCTTGCAAATACTAATAATACTGTTGATAGTAAAGCAGGCATTACAATAGGAAGAGTAATACGACGTAATATCTTCATTCTTGAAGCTTTTAAGATAGTCGCGGCTTCTTCTAAGTTTGCGTCCATATTACGTAAAATGCCACCAATTAAAATATAAGCAAATGGTGCGTAGTGAATGCCTAAACAAATAGCACAAGGCCAGAAACCATATACCATGGATTGCGGAACAGCAATACCAGTTATTGATTGTAACAATCCGACTTGAGCTTGAGCGCCATTTAAATATACATTATTTTTGAAAAAGTTTTCCCAGAACATGGCAATTGACCACGATGGCATAATATAAGGAAATACAAATACTAAAGAAATAAATTTTTTAGCTGGAAAGTCAGATCGCGTGATAAGCCAAGCAATGCTTCCCCCAACGCCTACTGCAATGACACAAGCAACTAAAGCCATAAGTACAGAGTTTTTAAGGGGTATATAAAATGTATTTAAGGCATAATCATATTTTGAATAAAAGAAAATTGAATACCAGTGGTTTAAAGTGAATGAACCCAGCGTTCCTAATCGCCTTACTTCACCTTGGTGAATAATCACTGTATTATAAATTAAGAAAATGAGAGGGACAATAACTGTTAAAGACAAAATAATTGCGAATATAACAAGAATTACATTAGATGGCTTAGAAAAGTAACTTTTTAAGGCATTTATAAATTTTCCGAATTTTGTTAATTCTTTTTTATCATCTTTATTAGGACTATTGTTCTCATTTAAAGATAGTGTTTCATCCATTTTGAGACTCCTTTTCGTAAAAATAGGTGTAGCTAGTTAAAGAAGCTACACCTTGTTGAAATTTAGTAATTAACTATTTTTTTTCGACAGCACGTTCATATTGTTTTACGAACATTGAAACATCTTCATAATTATTTGCAACAACTTCTGGATCTTCAATTACTAAACGTTCTTTCCACCAAGCGATTTCTTTATCATTAGATGCAATAGTTGTAGTACTATTTGTTGAATAATATCCAGCTTTTGCACCCCATGCATTTTCGAAACCAGCTTTAGATGTAATATAACTTACTAAGGCACAAGCAGCATATGGATATTTGGCATTTGCAGCAACCATTGAATACATTTTGTAGCAGAATCCACCAAATCCATTAACGACTTTTTCTCCATCAGCATCTAATTCAAGAGAAGGGAATGATAAATTTGATACATCTTCCTTTCCATAACCTTCTGTTGCTTTTAAATCTTTAATTTTATTATAGTTAACAAGTGCCATACTACCTGTTGCGCCTTTTGCAACATCTTTACAAGCAGTACCATCTGAACTATGAGCTTGAGAATTTGTTAAGAATTCCGCAATCCATTTGTAACCAATGTTTTCGTATTTTGCTTCTTTAACATATTTTTTGCCATAGAATGCTTCATAAGCTGTTTCTAATTTTTTAACCCATTCTTTTGATGTTAACATTGTTAAGAAGTTCATATTAACATTTTCTGTTGTAGGTGTTTTGAAAGAAGTATTTGAAATATGACCAGTGTCAGATTTTGTTCCTGCTAATTGCCATACGTTTGTTAAATAATTTTTAAGTGAATGATCATTGCTAGCAGTATTATTGTTATACATAAATATTTTATTTAAATAAACTGCAGCCATAGGTGTTGTATCATCTTTAGCAATAGTAGTGCTTGCTTCTTTTGGAATGAAGTTTAATAAATATCCAGGATCAAGCATTTCTGATTGAAGCATATTACCATCTTGTAATAAAACCATATCAGCAACATACTTGTTTGCTTGGAATGCTGTTCCTAATTGATTATATAAATCTGCATCTCCTAATTTGGTGTTATTAACTTTAATACCTGTTTCTTCTTGGAATTTGGTAAGAGCTTTCTCAAGTTGTGAAGAGTTACCAAATACTTGAATAGTATTATCACCAACTTCTTCTCGAGCCTTTGCTAATAATTCCTCATAAGTTAATCCTTCTGCTTCTTCAATTGTGGAATTTTTCAAGTTTCCATTATTATTTCCACCGCCACCATTACAGCCTGTTAATAATAGTGCTCCCATGATGACTGGTAAAGCGTGTTTCATTTTCATTTTGATTTCCTCCTATATTTTTCACTAAATGAAATTTTGAACATTAATATGTTACACCAGTAATCACCGTATGTCAATAAAGCGCTTACAACTAAATATTAA
>CAKPJO010000108.1 GCA_934162685.1 uncultured Bacilli bacterium
TCGTCTTCAACAATATTCACTAATTCACATTTATAATCTGTTAGTTTTAAAAACGATATCATTTTGCTTTTATTTGGGCATAAAATAGTTACACTATAAACTGGATTTATGATAGTTAAATAAACGAGCAATGCTTCAAGTGAGCCAATATGATCCCCATGCATGTGTGTTATACAAATAACCACATCATTTTCTTTGCTAAAATCAATATATTTTACAATTTTACTAGCAATTTTTTCTCCGCAATCAAATATATAAAATGTATTATCATATTTAAAATAAGCTGATGTATTATCTAAATCATAATTAAATGCTGAGCCATTACCTAAAAATTTTAAACTAGTCATTTACATAAACCACCTTAATAAAATTGTAGCGGTAAATATTATCTGAACTTGGATCTTTATATCTTTCCATCATTGATAATATAACATCTTCTGGCACCCATTTTTCTTCTTGCCTTTTATGATTTCGCGTGAGAATTGTATCAATATTTGCTTTTAACATTACTAATTGAATGTAGTCAGCGCCTCTTATTTTATCCAAAAAATAGTTCCTTCTTTTATCATCTAAAAATGTTGAGTCTAAAACAATAGTAATATTATCATTAGTTGATAATAATTCATTAGTTTTATCAATCATTTTATCATAGACAATATTCATATCTTCAAGGATTACACGATAATCATGAGTAATAGCAAAACGTGTTTCATCACTCGAAATAATATGACAATTCTCATCTTTTATTGATTGAGCATAATATGATTTGCCTGTTCCAGGAAGTCCCGCTAAAAAAATTAATTTGCGCATAACTACACTAATTTCTTTCTTAACAATGATGAAGCAACATCAACAATAATTACTAATAATATAACGCCATATAAAACTGCGGCTAGTTCACTCCAGTGTTCATTTTGTGAATAAACACTAATTGGATAGCCAACGCCACCAGCACCAACCAATCCTAAAATTGAAGCTGTACGAATATTTAAATCAAAACGATATAAAATAACATTCGCAAAGTTAGGTGCAATTTGTGGGACTACACCATATTGGATTCTTGTAAATGGAGTTGCTCCTACTGCATCAAGTGCTTCAAGCGGATCATTAGAAATTAAATCTAATTGTTCTGAATACATTTTCCCAATCATTCCTACGGAATGGATTGATAAAACTGCAACACCTGTTACAGGTCCAAAGCCAAATACTTGAATAAATATATATCCTAAAAGCAATTCCGGGAAAGTTCTTATTAAAATAAGAAAAATCTCCGAAATGATTGAAAATTTTCCGGCTATTTTTTGACTTGCCAAAAAGCCAAAAGGGATAGATAAAATTGAGGCGATTGTTGTTCCAACAAGAGCAATAGCAAATGTTTCTATAACTTGATAAACAACTGATGTTTTGAAAGTAAATTGTCCGCCAATTCCAAACATATAATTAAAATTCGGATGAATAAATCCTTCAAACATTTTTCCTAATTTTGCCCAGTTAGGATGTCTAAAATTATCAAACAAATTTATATCTAAACTAAAATATAAAAGAACACCAACAAGTAAAACAACAAATACTAAATTGTATATCCATTTTTTCGGCCTTGCCTTATATGCTTCATCAACTGAAGTAAAGTGATGTTGCACTTTATAAAACATTTTTTTATACCAAGGAAGTTTTGCATATGCTGAAGATTCTAATGTTTTCATACTAAATTGCTTTCCTCCTTGTAAAAGTTGAAACTAATTGTAATACAAATACCACAACTAATAATGGTATTAAAATTGCACCAATTTTATCATATTGTGTTGCTTCCATTGCGTCAGATAATAGTTGTCCAATACCGCCTGCACCAACGAATCCTAACACAACTGAAGCTCGAATGTTGATTTCAAAAGTGTAGATAAAATTTGAAATAAACATTGGATTAACTTGAGGATGAATAGATAACGCATAAGCAGATAATCTTGTTCCACCATTTGAAATTGACACTTCAAATGGATTCATATCCACAGTTTCGATATATTCATACATTAATTTAAAAATAATACCAAAGGTAAATAATGTCATAGCAAATACACCAGCAGTTTCACTATATCCATAAAATATCGCTCCAATAATAGCTAATACAAAAGTAGGTATAGTACGTATAATATTAACTAAAATACGAATGAGTTGATTAACTGCCTTACTTCTTGTGATATTAGAAGCAGCAAGTAGATAAAAAGGAACTGCTAAAAGTGTTCCAAATACTGTAGCAACAAATATCATTTCAACTGTTTGCCAAATCTTTTTGACCGCTACAGTCCATAAATAATTCCACCATGCTTCACTTGTTTTAAGTGACCATTTAGATGGAACAAATAGTTGCGAAATAATATTACCTAATTGATCAAAACGCACTTTATTATTCATTGGCAAAAACATAAAACATAAACCAAATACAAGTGCATATAAACCAATCCATATTAAAATAAGTGAACGTTTCTTTTCAATTATTTTAGTTGGATTACCATCTTCATCTACACTAACTACCATTGTCTTATGAGTTAAGCGATGGAAAAAACCATTATTTTGTGGTTTCATTATCATCCACTCCTAATTTTTCATTTTGATTTAATGAGCGACCATAAATTTTAATTAAAGCTTCTTCTGTTACTTCTTCTGGTTTGCCGTCAAAAACAATCTCGCCAGCACGAATACCAATAATACGGGTTGCGTATTTAAGAGCTAAATCAACATGGTGCATATTAGCTACAATAGTAATTTTTTCTTCTTCGTTAATTCTTTTAAAGTCATCCATAACTGATAAAGTAGTAATTGGGTCAAGCGACGCAACTGGTTCATCAGCTAATATCAATGATGGTTGTTGAGTTAACGCTCTTGCAAGCGCCACTCTTTGCATTTGCCCACCGCTTAATTGATCAGCACGAACAAACGCCTTATCTAAAATTCCAAGCTTATCAAGTGATTGCAAGGCAAGCATTTTTTCTTCTTTTGAATATAGGCCAAAAATACACTCAAAGGTAGAGTGATAACCCACCCTACCTGAGAGAACATTTTTATAGACACTAGAACGTTTTACCAAATTAAATGATTGGAATATCATACCAATATTTTTACGGATTGCGCGGAGGTCTTTTCCTTCTGCATAGGAAATATCTTTCCCATTTACTAATAATCTACCGCTAGATATTGGATGCATTTTATTGATAGTTCTAATTATTGTTGATTTTCCAGCGCCTGATAAGCCAATAATACAAACAAAATCTCCATCATTGATAGTCAAATTTACATTTTTCAAAGCCGTATAGCCATTTGGATACGTCTTTGTAACATTTTCAAAGACTATCATAATTTTAGTTTCCTTTTGTTTAATTAGATTAAATTGTTGTCAACACAGAATTGATAGAATGCTCTTTCTCCATCAAAATCAGAATCTTTAGCATCACTATATCCTGTGTGTGAATATAAATTGTAAAGATAATAAGCACCTGTACCTTCAGTATTGATGTCACCATCTTTTACTAATTCTTTGAATGCATGTTTAACAGCATCTTTAGTTGCTTGGTCAAGATTACTACGAGCAGAAATCGTATCATTATAAATACCATCTGTAATTGCTACTACTTTGTAGTCTTCGAATAATTTATTATCATTGTAGTGTGAGCTATCTTTCTTAGAATAGAAGTTAGAATATCTAACATCTGTATATCCCCAGAAGCCAGCGATTTCGCCATTCATCATAGCTTCGCAAGCAGCTGTATAACCAGATTGGAAATATTTACCTTTGATTTGGGTCTTTGCATCTGTAATATCATCAACCATTGACATTCCATGTTCATGTAAGTAGTGTAATGGTCTTAAATAACCAGCACCAGAAGTTGTTCCCATTCTTCCAATAGTTAAACCAGCCATATCAAGAATGTCGATTTTTCCATCTTTATTAGCGTCTTTATAATATTCATTTCTAACTACTAATTGTGAAGAGTACCAGTTAACATCTGTAGTAGATTGTTCGCCATGATAAGTATATCCTTTGATTTCTTGGTTCATAGCTTTGATTTGATCTGCTTCAGTTTTGTAATCTTCTTGAACTTTATAGCCTTTACGAACAGAAGTCATTAATACTTCTACTTTTCCTGGATTCTTTAAAGTAACTTCAGCATAACCAGAAGCTGTTAAGAACCCAATATCAAGTTGGTCTGATAATAAACCTTGTGTTGTAGCAGCATAGCTAGTACCAGTTGTAATATTGAATTTGTATCCTGGTTCAATTGCTTCAAGCATTGGAGCCATTTTGCTTGCTAATGTAGCTAATTTTCCTGGGTCATTAGATGGTACGAATTGGATGTTAATTGTTTTCTTTGCACCATTGTTACTAGTGTTACTAGCACTTGGATTAAGGTTACCATTGTTACATGATGATAAGCATAATAGTGCCAATGCAGTCATAGACATTGTAAAAATAGATTTTTTCATAATTTCCTCCTGCGGCAGTTGCGCGCTCTTTATCTATTTTGAAGTTGGAAGATTTAATACTATTAGCCTTCTCTTCCACCTTCTAATTTATTATACATGTTTATATTCATTATGCAAAAGAAATTTTATAAAAAAATGCCGATTGCAAGCCGCTTTTTTATTGATTTTTGTTGTGGGTTCATCTTTATTATACTATAAATCAAGTATAAAAAAACACATAATTTTATATAAAATCGTTTTCATTATTTTTTACTAGACTTTAGCAAAAAAATATTATAAAATTAAAATGAACCCACCATAAAAATGGAAAACATATTGCTATAATATTGAAAAATATTTTTATAGTTCTTTTTGATATTGGATAAACTAACTATATGTATTTTAATTATCACGGAATTATAAAAAAGAAAATAAAAGCAGGTCTATTACTACGATATGAGTATCTTGACTCATTTCACAATATTAAACCTGCTTTAGTTTTATATTTTAAAGATGGTAGCGTTTATCCAATTAGAGAATATCGTTGGCACGAATACTATGAGTTTCTTAACGATTTATAAGTTCGTTAATTCTGCGCATGACTTTTTCAATTTGAATTTCATCTAATCCATTATTATCATTATTAATAAAGACAATATCACAATCATCTTTTGTTGGTTCTATATATTTATAATGACATGGCTTAACAGTAGTTAGGTATTGATCAATTACCGAATCAATTGTACGACCTCTTTCTTTAACATCACGTGATAATCTTCTTAAGACACGTACATCAGCATCAGTATCAACATAAATAGATAAATCCAATAAATCACGAATACCTGGTACTTGATAAATCATAATTCCTTCAACAATAATAATTTTTTTAGGTTCTACCAATTGAGTTTCCTTAATTCGTGAGTGAGTTTTAAAATCATAAATTGGTTTTTGGATACTTTTGCCTTCTAATAATTCTTTTAAATGTTTACTAAATAATGGTGCATCATATGATTCTGGAACATCATAATTGCTTTTAGTTCTTTCTTCTGGGGATAAGTGACTACGATCATTACAATAGGTGTCA
>CAKPJO010000109.1 GCA_934162685.1 uncultured Bacilli bacterium
TCGTTAATTAAATATGCTTCTGGAGTAAAATATTCTCCTTTAATATTTTCTAAGAAATTTGTTTTCAATTCAAGACATAAGAAAAAAGAAGAATCATCTTCGTCCTTTAATCCATGATATTTGATATTATATGTCGAAGCATAAATAAATCCGGATTTTTCGTAAAAATCAATATTCCCTTCTAAAAATATTGCTCCATATCCTAATTCACGCGCTTTATTTATTGAATAGTCCAATAATATTTTTCCATAGCCTTTTCTTTTATATTCATTGGCAATACAAATTGGACCTAATATTAATATCGTTACGTCTTCATTATCTTTGTTTTTTATAGAAGATTTCACAAAAGCAGCTTGACCAATAATTTTATTATCTAATTCTATAACAAAATCAAGTTCTTTAATAAAATTAACACTTTTTCTTAGTTCATGAAGTAAGAAGTGTTCAATGCATCCTGGACGATAAACATTCCAAAAACTTTCACGAACAAGATTTTCAACATATCTATAATCTGATTCTTTTTCTAAACGAATTTTAATATTATTTTGCATAGTTTTTCTCCTTAAATCCATTGAATAAACACATTCCTAAAAATGCATTAAAAATAGTTACAGCAAATACAGAAAATCTTTCAAATACCCCAAATATTGATTTAGGAGCAACATTAGTTCCGATAGCACCTATAAACATAAGGGTAAGCGCAACTAAAGCCACTACTGAGATGTATTTATGATCATTATTACGGAATCCACTAATAATGATAATAAGTAGAGAAATAATAGATAATAAAACAACTGTGACAGTAATAACATATATATGCATTATATCTTGAAATGAGTTAGGATTACCACTTGTAGAAAGTGGGAACATCGTATAACCGATATTAGAAATATAATTCATAATACAAAACAAATATATACCAATACGCATTGGTTTTGTTAATTTATCTTTAATATAAATAACTACTAAAGTAATAGATACTATTCCACATACTCCATATAAGGAAGATAATTGATTCCATAACATTAATGATGGTGCATCACTAGCGCTTAAATCACTTACTGCTTGTGTTAACCAGTTATAACCCGGATAAGCAAGTGGCGCAAATATAACTGCGGCACTATAAGAAATAAGTGATATTAGTCCTAATAACCCTAAGTAATTAATTAAAGTCTTTTTCATCTTATTTCACCTCGAATTGATTAGAAAACCAATCAATAAATTTAATTAAATTGTCACTTTTTTCTTCTTTAGCGGTATTTAAATCTAAATTATAGTCCATAAACGCATGAACAGTCATAGCAAAAGAGGTTGCCGCCACATCAATGTTTTCAATATGCAATTTTTTATGTACCTCTAAAGCATAAAAAAGATTTTTTGTGGCATTAACCATGCGGTTTGTTTCTTCGATAAGAATTTTAGCCGCTAAAGGGTTAAAAGTACGTTCGGCATAAATAATTTTATAAAACTTAAGCATATTTTCTTGCGTAGTTATATTACTATAGTTATTTATTGTTAACATAAGAATTTCTTTTAAAGATTTTCCTTCAATTAATTTAGCATAATCAATTTCATCTATTGATAAACTAGATTTAGCCTCGTTTCTTAAATATTGATAAGTAGCTTCAATGATTTCATCTTTAGATTTGAAATGATTGTATAATGATGGCTTTTTTATACCTATATATTCCGCAATTTGAGACATTGATATATTGCTTAATCCTTTTTCTGATGCTAACGATAAAGTTGCTTGTATAATTTCTTCTTTTCTATTCATAAAATCACTCCTTAACAATGTCGTTAGTTATAATACTACCGAGCGGTAGTTTTGTCAATGAAGTTACTATATTAAAATGATTTCAATTAAATATTAAAATATAAAATTGGCATATTAAAATAATTAAATGTGCCAAAATGGCATAAATAATATTTACAAATGTGCCAAAATGGCATAAAATATCAGTGGTGATAAAAATTGGAACTTAAACAATACAGATTAAACATGGGAATTTCTATTAAAGAAGCTTCAGAAACAACTGGCGTACCAATTAGAACTTACATTAGATATGAAAACGATAATTCTTATGGTAATAAATTAAAAAGAAACGCTATGTTAGAAATGTTAAAACAAAAATATGATATTACTGAAGATAAAGGCGTTTTAACAATAAAACAAATTCAAGTAGTTATTAACGATGTATTTAAAGATTATGATGATAAAATAGATTTTTGCTATCTATTTGGAAGTTATGCTAAAGGATACGCAACAGAAACTAGTGATATAGACTTATGTATATCAACATCTATATCTGGATTAACCTTTGTAGGATTGATAGAAAAGTTACGAAGTGCCTTATGCAAGAAAGTAGATTTAATAAGATTATCAGATTTAAGTAATAATGAAGAACTATTAAAAGAAATCATGAAAGACGGGGTTAAGATATATTCTTAATCTATAGCGCAATAATTTTCTTTTTATAATAAAAATAACATTTACATTTTTGCTATTTTCAATAATAAGATTATCAAGAATGCGAATTTTTTTATTTTAGTAAAAGTCTATTATTAATCCAATTAATTTTATATAATAAAAATACATAAGGGAGAGGTAAATTTATGAAGAAAATTAAAGCAATTGTTAAAGACAAAACCACTATCGAATTAGTGGAACCAGGAGAAGTTGGAGATGTTATTGATTTAAGTGATTTAGTGGAAGTTGACACAAGTTACTTAGAAACAATTATTGAAGAAGGAAAAGATAGGGTTTATCTTACAAAACTTGAACAAGCAAAGAAATTAATTAATGCAGAAAATGATGCTAAATTAGAAAAATTAAAAGAAGAAATTGATTCATTAACAAAAAGTAATGAACAAGCACTTAAACTAAAAGAACAAGAAGTTAATAATAAATACGCTAATCAAATCGCAGAACTAACTAAAAAAATAGAATTAATTGAAAATGAAAATAGGAACAAGCAAGATGCAATTACTAAAGAACATCAAATAGCGTTATTAAACGCTAAAAATGAAAGTGAAGCAAAATATAGTAAACTAGAAAGCGATTTTAATGCTTTTAAAGTATCACAAAATACTACAATTGAGAAAAATAAATTAGAAGTTATTAATTCTTATCAAACACAAATTAATGATTTAAAAAATAAATATGATCATGATTTAGCTTTGAAAGATGCACAACTTGAGAAAAATAAAGTGGCTTTTGAACTAGAAAAAGAACAAGCACTACAAACATTAAGAGAAAATTGTGATAGTCTTATCAAACAAAAAGATGATAAGATTAATAACTTACTAAGAACAAAAGCAAGTTTAAACGTTAAACAAACAGGTGAAGATTTAGAAGCATGGTGTGATAATGAAGTTACTTCTTATATGCAAAACGGCTTATTTAATTGTACTTGGACTAAAGATAATAAAGTTATTAAAGAAGAAGATGAAACTAAAGGATCAAAAGCTGATTATATATTCAAAGTATTTGCTAATAACGAGCATAATGAAAATGAGTTATTAGCCGCTATATGCATGGACATGAAAGATGAAAATCCAGATTCAATTAATAAAAAATCTAATGCGGATTATTATAAGCAATTAGATAAGAATAGAATTAAAAAAGACTGCAAATATGCATTATTAGTTAGTAATTTAGAAATGGATAAGCCTAATGTTTTACCAATATTTAAAGTAAGAGAATATGAAGATATGTATGTAGTTAGACCAGCATATTTAATGACTTTTCTTAATATGATTACTTCTCTAACCACAAGATTTGCAAGTTTAATTAATAGCAAAGATAAAGAAGCATTAGAATTACAAAATAAAAACAATCTTATTGAAGAATTTGATAGTATCAAGAATACTTATTTAGATAAACCATTAGAATCTTTAGAAAAAAATGTGGAAGCTATTAGTAAGGATTCAGAAACTATTAAAAAAGTATGTCGTGACATTGATGAACAATGTGACAAAATTAATAGAAATTACATTAGTCAAATTCAAGAAAAAATTAATAAGTTTAGTTTGAAGTTAGATAGAAGTATAGTTAAAAAACTATAGAATAAACTATATAATAAATATAGAATAAAACATAATTTATAACAAAAAAGTTATAGAATAATTATATAATAAATCTTGCTTTTATTAAAGAAAGTACTAGCCAAACTTCAAGGGCACTTGAAGCGATTGCTGCTATGCTTAATAAACACGGAACAGCAAAAGTTATGTTTGGTATAAAAGATAATGGAGAAGTTATAGGACAAGAAATCGGTAGCAAAACTATACTAGATTTATCACAAGCTATTGCTAGTAGAATAAAACCAGTAGTAATTCCTAGTATTAATATTGAATTAATTGATAATAAATCAGTAATTGTTGTTAGTGCATCTGGAAATAATAAACCATATTCTGCCGATGGAGAATATCGTATTCGTTCTGGCAATGAAAATCGCAAAATAGAGCCAGAATTATTAAAAGAATTAATCTTTACTAATTCCACTGAATTAATTACTAGTATGGAAGCAATTAATCAAGATTTAACTTTTAACCAATTGAAACAATTATATATCATGCATGGATTATCATTTAATGATAAAACATTCGAGAAAAACATTGGTTTATTATGTAAAAGTGGAAAATATAATGAATTAGCGGATATTTTATCAGATAACAATAATTGTTCAATTAAAGTGGTAAGATTTGCAGGTAAGGATAAATCGGAATTATTAGTTCGTAATGAATATGGATATAAATGTATGATCCTTGCTATGCAACAAGCACTTGATTATACACAATCATTTAATGAAACTAGAGTAATTATGGATGGTAATGCACAAAGAAAAGAAATTAAATTATTTGATGAAAAATGTTTAAGAGAAGCTTGGACTAATGCTTGCTTACATAATAGCTGGGATAAAAGGGTACCACCTGCTATTTATATATTCTCGGATCGTATTGAAATAGTATCAACAGGTGGACTACCAATTGATTTTTCAAAAAGAAGAATTTTTTGATGGTGTTAGTCATCCAATAAATATTCAGCTTCAAAAAATCATGGGACAACTTGCTACTACAGAACAAACTGGTCATGGAGTACCAGAAATTGTAAAAAAATATGGTAAAGAGGCTTTCTCACTTATGGATAATCATATTACTGTAACTTTAAAGTTTCCTTATGAAATAAACATAAATAATATTAATAGTGAAAGAAATCTAGCACCTTCTAAAAAGAAAGTGCTAGATTCTATAAAAGTAAAGCCTTCTATTACAGTTAACGAAATATCTAATGTAACTAGTTTAAGTGTTCCAAGAATTAATCAAATAATCAAAGAGTTAAAGGGCGAAGATTTAATAGAGCGAATAGGATCTAATAAATCAGGATATTGGAAAATTAAAAAATAGTAAAATATGAATGTTATACAAAGACAATAAAATCTATATCAGTATATAAAAGGATTGCTAAGCTTTCAAAAAGTTGCTTAAAAATAGTAAAAGGATAGAAACACCAATTATTTCTATCCT
>CAKPJO010000110.1 GCA_934162685.1 uncultured Bacilli bacterium
GATAAAGTAATTAGACAAAGCGCTATTCAAAAAGAACTTATCGAATTAGCGTATAATTTTTTAGCGCCAGGTGGAATGCTTATTTATTCTACTTGTTCTTGTTCTAAAGAAGAAAACTATGAAGTTATTAAAACTTTATTAGCTAATCATAATGATATATCATTAATTCCTTTAAAAGAATTAGAGCCTTACTCTTTAACTAATGCGCGTGATGGAATAACTATGTCTCCCGCTACTTTTGAAGGCGAAGGACAATATTTATGCATGCTAAAAAAAGATGGTAACTTGAATTATAAAGAAATAAACTTACCTGATATCAAAAGCAAATTCTTTACTTATAATTTAAAAGGTTACTTAATTAATAAAGATGATAATTTATATGCTTCTCCTATTAATTTAAACTTAAAAGACTTTAATATTATTAGAAATGGATTAAAAATCGGTTCATTAAATAAAAATAACTTTATTCCTGATTATCATTTATCGCATTTTCTAAGTTCTAATGAAAGCATTGAATTAAATGAACATGAACTAAAAAATTATTTAAACGGCCAAGTTATTAATAAAGATTATTCAAATGGCTTTTATGTTGTTTCATATAACAATATTAATATTGGATTTGTTAAATCAGTTAATGGCATCTTAAAAAACCATTTTCCTAAAGGATTAAGAATATAAGAATAACACAGTTAATAATTACATATTTTAATTAAAAAACTTGTTATTTCTAGTAAATCCCCTTTTTCTTTTGTCTCCATATAGATAATTTAGAATCAAGTGAAATTGAATTTAATTCAATTATTTCTAAATTATCAACTTTTAAGGATCTTGTATTTTCAACAAATTGCTTAGTAATGTTATTATCTTTTAAGCATATTTCAATATTTCTATGATCAATTATTGCCACTGATAAAAAATATTTTGAATTTAAAAAATCACCATAGGTATCTATTTCATAATATTCATCGTTAACATAAGACACAAATAATTCACAAAATTCTGGATAACATTCATTCGCTTCAATTATATTTTTAAATGTATTAGAATCAATATCATTATAGTCTTCGTATACATCTCCGTATGATTCCCAATATTTTACCGTAAATTTAATGTTATTTAAATTTATCTTTTTGAACATTTCTTTAAATATGTTTTTATCCCAACCATCATATCTAACAATAATTCCTACCATTTTTGTCCTCCTAACAAGAAACTTAAAATACTATAAACAATTTTATAATAAAAGAAAATAGTTTTACAATAACAGTATATATACTAGATTCAACTATTTAGTTCCTAACAGCTTTTCTAAAATATTAAGTTCAATACTATCGATGAGAACATAATTTATTTTTTCAATATCTAAACTTTTTTCTTTGTCTAATTTTCCAGTTTGAGTAATAATTTGATACTTAATTGTTTTTCCATCAAAATCATTAATTCTTATATCATAACAATATTTACATTTATGATAGCCAATAGAAATAAATCTTTTATTTTTAAAAGCATAATCTATAATAGAGTATTTATCTATAAAATTATAATTAGTTTCATTTATTGAAATAATACTTTTCATAAATTTTAAGTAATTGGTTCTTGAGCTTATTTTAGTAATAATATTTTTATTCTGATATAAATAACCATTATATACGCCACATATGTCATAACTTTTTACTAATAAAAAATCTTCATTAGAAATAATTATTTCACCAACATTAAAGGCATTAGATTTATCAATATATATTTCCACTAATTCTAATTGCTTATTATTTGATTGATCTTTGTGTTTTATATATTCTTCTAATTTTCTTAAGACAAGCGAATCAATATTAATATAAGAAATTTTATCTATTGAAATATGTTTTTTATTTAATACTTTCCCATAATTAGCAAGTTCATAACAATATAAAATATTATCTATTAGCTGCGTTGGCTTTAATATTTTGAAAAATATCCAACTACTAGAAATAACATATAACAGTTTATCGTTGTTAATAGCGTATGAAATCATATCTTCTTTTGAAGTAAACTTTATAGTATCATTATTAGAACTTAAAATAGATTGAATATAGTTTAGATAATTGCTTTTAGTTACTATTCTTTTAATTTGACTTTTTTCATTTAAAATATATCCATCATACTCGCCATATGGACTATATTCTTGAACAATAAGATGTTTTTTATTATTAAAAATAATTTTACCAACTTCAAATGTATCTGTGTCTTTTCTATGTACTTCAACAATTCCCATATAACTTTCCTCCACTAATTTATAAATTAATATTTGTGTTCAAACATTTCAATACTTAATCACACACAAAGTAGTCATAATCAAAATTACAATCCAAATTTCCAATCATCATAAGAATCAACCTTTTGTTTAGAAATCTCAAAATCATTTTGTCAGTGATAATTTTAATTTCATGTGGCAATGTAATATTAGCTGTTTCTTCTACTATATATTTTAATAACGTCATATGAAACAAAGTTACTAAAAATAAATCTATATGAGCCAAATATTACAAGCAAAGGTAAACAAATAAATGAAACAACAAAATTCTTTTTATATTTTTGATTATCATTCTTTAGTTTTATTCCTATTAAACACGCTAACGAAAATTAAACCATTGGACTAATCAAAGTTAACAAAAATAATATTTTATCTAAAGACATTTCTTTTTTCATACTATTCTCCTCATACTTTTAGTATATAAACATTATAGTATATTTTTCAACATCTTCTCACTTTACTTTAGTTATAAGCCGTCAATTTATTAGTAAGTAAATAGTCATGTATTTTATTACTAACTTATCAAAGCTATACACTTTAGTAGTATATTAAAATACTTAACTATTAATATTAATAACTATATCCGGGAAATCATAAGCAAAATCTTCTTTCATAGCTAAAATACTTTCATAAAGAGTTTCCGCTACAGCATTCGAATTAATATTTATAATGCTATAACCTTCTATATTATCCGCAGAGCCATCAACAGAAATTAACAAACTCATTTTTTTTAATCCAAAATCATTTAATAAAATCGCAAATATGTCATCGAAAATTGCAAATTGTTTAAGAAATAATTTTTTACCATGATTAGAATCAATATCTTCAATATTCGAAGTTGTTAAAAATTCACTATTCAATTGAATAAAATCATCCGATAACGAAAAATATAATTTAGGATTAAGACTATTAATTAATTCTTGAGAATATCCAAGAAAATTAAACAAAACGCCGAATTTTTTGTTCAAACAATATTTAATTATCTTTCTTGACAATGCATCCATTGTTTTATAGTTTAAATCATCTTTTATTATAAAAGCCACTAGATTACTCATAATGTATATAGCAATACCTCCTCAACAAATTTCCAGATTCCATCAACTAATTTCCAAGTGTTTGTCACCTCTTACATCTTCAGTATATAAGGCTATTGTTTAAATTCAAGTTATTTTTTAGCTTTTTGCCACTTTATTTTCTCTTATTTATAAGTGGTTAATTTATTGCTGGTTGAATAAAAAAAGTTTTTCTTAAATCAGTTAATAGCATCTTAAAAAACCATTTTCCTAAAGGATTAAGAATATAATATTTCAAAGTTAACAAATTATATATTATAATAGCTATAGTTATTAAAAAGAAAGAGGATTATTATGAATTTTAAAAAACTATTGCTTTCATTTGCTATGTTAACTATGTCACTTATTGGATTTTCTAATATTAAAAATCAAAATAAAGTAAACATTACTAACGCTACCGCTGAAGAGATTATTGATATAGATTTTTCTAATGACCCTATTAATAATGATAGTGTAGCGCAAGAATATTATAAAAACATATCTAAAACCAGTTCTGGTAAAGATTTAATTATTGAATTATATAATCTAATTCATCCTAAAAAATGCACTGGCTCTTATAGTGGCATATGGAATTACTTACCTTATTCTGACGCTGATCCGGATAATCCTACAAGTGGAAAAATCATTGCTTTTTATCGAGGCACTCCTTCTGATAAAGGTGCAATGAACAAAGAACACGTTTGGCCTGGTTCAAGAGGTGGAGAGTCAATGGAAGGCGACCCTCATATGATTCGTCCTACTCTTAGTAAAGATAATTCTAGTCGTGGTAATTCTTTTTATGTTGAGGGTAAGAACTCTTCTTCCATGGGTTGGGATCCTTATGCTGATGGTATGACGGAAAGTTATCGTGGAGATGCAGCAAGAATTATTTTTTACTCTGCGGTTCAAGAATATAACAAACTTTCTTTAGTAGATGCTAGCATTGCTGATACTATAAGTCGCACTAGTGGATACATGGGAAAACTATCTGATTTATTAAGATGGAACTTAAAATATCCAATTAGCAAATCAGAAAAATTTAGAAATGAAGTTTTAAGTGGCGAAAATAATTCTGCTGGCAAAAGTTTTTCTTTAAACCGTAATCCTTTTATTGATGATCGAACTTATGCTTGTCGTATATGGGGAAATACTAATGATGAAACAAAAAGTATCTGTTCAAAAGCATTAAATAATGAAAAGCCAACTTCTTTAACTATTAATGCTACTTCTCATTCTTTAGCTGTTAATAGCGAACTTAAATTAAGTGTTACGGCAACACCTGAAAATGGTTCTACTAGTGTGACATGGAGTTCTAGTAATCCTAATGTTGCCACTATTAATAATGGTGTAGTTAAAGGTATATCCGAAGGACAAACACTCATAACTGCAACATCCACTCTTGACAAGAATATAACTGCAACTTATGAAATTTATGTAAAATCAATACAAAGCATTTCTATAAGCGGAACATTACTAAAAACCACATATGTTGAGGGTCAAACTTTTGATCCTACTGGCTTAATAGTAACTGCTCACTATAACGATGGTAGTAAAGCAATTATCGATAATGATTCTTTAAGTTGGCTAGACGCTAATACAAGAAAAACTACTTTATCACTCAATACCACTAGCGTTATTGCAAAAATTGGTTCTATCGAAGTTCTATATGAGGGAATAATTGTAGAAGAATTACAAGGCGGATCATTTACTATTAATATAAATAGTTTTACTTCATTATCTAATAGTTATGCTTTTAATAATTGGTCAAGTAATGATATAACTGGTAAAGCATTTATTTATGGCGGAACAAAAAATCGCTTGCAATTTAATAATAGTAAAGCAAGTTATTACTTATTTAATGAAACTCCTACTCCTGGACCAATTAATAAAGTGACTGTTAAAACTAATACGGGAGTCAAGAGTTGGGAATTACGCACTAATGACGAAAGTTTTGGCGAACAAAGTGGTTATCCAACACATGGAACAAGTATTGGTTTAAAAGATATAAATACTAATGGAGTATCATTTGAATTAAGCAATAATTCTCATCGTTATTTTTCCTTAAATTATGTTGATACTGGTGTATGTTACCTTGATGAAATAGTTATTGAATATGGTGGCTCTGATACATCAGATAAGTGCCTAGTCGACTTAGAAGT
>CAKPJO010000111.1 GCA_934162685.1 uncultured Bacilli bacterium
TCATAATCATATGTTTTTCCAGGATTTTTTGACAAAAACACTATTTCATCTTCTACTAGAAATTTAAATATTTTTAAGCCTTCTTTTAATGAAATGTCATTAAAAGCTAATTTACATGTTTCTTCTGGAGTTAAACCCATATACGATTTAATGGTTTGAACGTCAAAACGATAACGATAATTATTTTTTATCATTGTCATATTCCAACTATCTGTAATTTGTAATAAGGCATCCCATAAAGTGCCATCTAAATCAAAAAATATTGCTTTCTTCATTTTAATCACCATCATTATTATAAAATATTAAAAATTAATAGGCAAAACTTTAATAATTATCATTGTTTAAAAACGCCACTTTTATTGCTTCTTCCACTAATTTAATGTTTTCTTTGGATAGTGTTATTTTGCCATCATCCCTGCCAATCATACGCGCTATTCGACGTTTAGATATTGAACGTATTGCATCAAGTTTTAAATAAGAATGTGTATCCGAATCATCTTCATTTAATTCTGGAATGACACCAATATCAAATGTCAAATTACTCCCAATTGCGTCACGACTTGATAATGGTATAACTACAATATTTCCTAAATCAACTGCCCAAACTAATGCATAGTGACCTTTAGTATTAAAATCACTTAATTCAGTTCCAACATTTATACCAAATTCCACCCAAACTATATCACCGCGTTTAATATTATCTGGCTGGGTATTATAGCCAGATTTATTTATAGATTCTTTGAAATATGTTGCTTTTTTATCTAACCATGCTATAAACTCACCAGCAATTTCTGAATCTATTGATGATAATTTTTTATATATACTATTAAATGCATGCTTTGCATCTTTTTGTTTAGCTTTGTCTAAAGAAAAACGCACTATTAATCACCAATATTAATATATGCGTTATTTTATTTTCTTCTCTAATTTAATTTTATTCCATATAAGTCATAACTAAATGCATTAGTTATTTTAACTGTTACTTTTTGTCCAATTTTTAGTGGCTCATCAGATGTTATGATTATCTTGCCATCAACATCATCAGGAGCGTTCCATCCTGATCTAAACTCGTATTCGCCATTTTTCAAATTTTTAGCAACAACTAGTCCTTCCATGACTTCTCCAATTCTTTTCTTGTTTAAATCATAAGAAATTTTTTGTTGTACTCGCATTAAACGATTCAATCGCGCTTTCTTTACTTTTTCATCAACTTGATTATCCATTTTATCTGCAACAGTATTTTCTTCTTTTGAATAAGTGAAAGCACCCAAATGATCAAACTTTATTTCTTGAATAAACTCAAGTAATTCTTCAAAATCTTCTTCCGTTTCTCCTGGGAAACCAACAATTACAGTAGTACGTAAAGTTGGGTTTTTAATTATTCTTCTTGTTCTGTCAAATAATTCTTTTAAAAACTCTTTGTCTCCTCGTCTATTCATAGCTTTTAATATACGTGAAGATGCATGTTGTATTGGCAAATCAAAATATGGAGTTAAACGTGGCTCATCATTCATTAATTGTAACAATTCATCACTGACTTCATTAGGATATAAATAAAGCATTCTTATATATTCAAGCTCTTTAATTTTTAATAATTCTTTTAAAAGAGTAACAATTGTAGTTCCATCTTTAAAGTCTGACCCATAACGGGTAGTATCTTGCGATATAACCACTAATTCCTTTGCACCATTTTTAGCAAGCATTTTTGCTTCTTCAATTAAATTTTTTAAAGGGAAAGAGCGAAAACTACCACGAATTAACGGAATAGCGCAATAAGTGCAACAATTATTGCATCCTTCAGATATTTTCAAATAAGCCGTAAAGCTTGGCGTAGAAATAACACGATGCATTGGACATAAACCTTCTTTTAAAGAATCATCGTTAAATAAAGCATTTATTTTCGCATTAATAGTTGGATAGTCTTTTATAGATACAAATAAATCCACTTCTGGTATTTGCTCTTTTAATTCTTGTTCATATCTTTGTACTAAACATCCAACAACTATAAGCTTTTTGTGATATTGTGCCATTTCTAATATAGTATTAATAGCTTCTTCTTTTGCGGCATCAATAAAACCACATGTATTAACAATTATTCCATCTGCTTTTGATGGATCATTAACTATTTCGTAATTTCCTTCTTTTAACATACCAAGAATCATCTCAGAATCCACCAAATTTTTAGCACATCCTAGCGATACTATACCTATCTTTATCATAAAACCACCTAATTTCACCTAATTTTATACTAATTAATTGCTAAGTTCAACTTAATTATCGAAGAATACTTTAAGGTTCTCCATATTTGATAGTACATAATCAGCATATACAATTTTATCTTTTGTCATACTCCATTGATCTTCAATAAAAACCGTTTTAAATCGTCCTGCTTTAGCGGCTTTTAATCCGTTAATTGAATCTTCTACTACAATAATATCTTCAACATTTATCGCTAATTCTTGACTAGCTTTTAAAAATATATCCGGATTAGGTTTACCTTTTTCTACCATATCATTAGTTATAACTACATCAAAATATGGATATAAATTAGTATACGCAAAGTAATTGTCAAGTAATTGTTTAGTGGATGATGTCGCTAACGCTACTTTAATATTATGACTTTTCAAAAAATTTAAAGTTTCTAAAACATATGGTCGTAAAGGAAGAGAATTGTTTTTTTTAATAAACTCCATGGTACGTTCTTTACGATATTTAGACATTTGTTCATAAAGCCAATAATTATTTACTAATTTATAAAAATATTCAATAGCTTCTTTTTTTCCTAATCCTAGAGAATTAACAATATCATTTCTTGTTAAACTATATCCTAACTTTTTACTAAGTTCCAACTTAAAACTAACATTTAAACGCTCAGTATCTAATATTACTCCATCCAAATCAAAAATAACTGCCTTAATCATAAATGTCCTCCAACCTCCAATATAAATATTTTAATATAATATTTATAAATAGCAATTTTTTCTTGTACTGAAGTAAAAATGTTATTATAATATAGCCGTTGTTTACATGATAAGTAGGTGAATTATATGAAAATTAGAAATATTGCTATTATTGCACACGTTGACCATGGCAAAACTACATTAGTGGATCAACTACTTCGTTGCTCAGGAACATTTAGAAGTAATGAAGAAGTTGCTGAACGTGCAATGGATAGTAACGACATTGAAAGAGAACGCGGAATTACCATTCTTGCAAAAACTACCGCGATTAACTACAAAGATTACCGCATTAATATCTTAGACACTCCGGGACATGCTGATTTTGGTGGCGAAGTAGAAAGAATTATGCACATGGTCGATGGATGTTTACTATTAGTGGATGCATTCGAAGGCACTATGCCTCAAACTAGATTCGTTTTAAAGAAAGCTCTTGAAGCTGGAGTTAAACCTGTTGTTGTTGTCAACAAAGTGGATAGACCTAACGCTGATCCAAAACGTGTTGTTGATGAAGTATTAGAACTATTTATTGAATTAGGCGCTAGCGATGACTTATTAAACTTTAAAGTTGTATATGCATCTGCTTTAAAAGGAACTTCTTCATATTATCCTGATCCAAGTGATCAAAAGCCTGGTATGGATCCTATATTTGATACTATTATCGAAGAAATTCCTGAGCCAAATGTTGACGAAGAAGGTTCTTTCCAATTCCAACCAGCATTATTAGACTATAATGACTTCGTTGGACGTATTGGTATCGGATGTATTAGGCGTGGAACTGTTCACGTGAATGATATGGTTAGCTGTTTAAGATTAGATGGCACTACCACAAACTTCCGTATTCAAAAATTATATGGCTTCTTAGGACTTAAACGTCTTGAGATTAATGAAGCTCACGCTGGTGATATATGTGCAATTGCCGGACTTCCTGATTTAAATGTTGGAGAAACAGTCGTAACTGTCGGAAGTAAGGATGCCTTGCCATTATTAAGAATTGATGAACCAACATTACAAATGACATTTGGCACTAATACATCTCCTTTTTCTGGACGCGATGGTAAATTATTAACTGCACGTAAAATTGAAGAAAGATTGTTCCGTGAAATTCAAAGAGACGTATCATTAAAGTTTAGCCGTGTTCCTAATAGCGAAACTTGGATTGTTTCTGGACGTGGTGAATTACATCTGTCAATTTTAATTGAAAATATGCGCCGTGAAGGATTTGAATTACAAGTAAGTAAACCTGAAGTTATTTTAAAAGAAATTGATGGTGTAACTTGTGAACCATATGAAGAAGTACAAATTGATGTTCCGAATGATTATCTAGGTACTATTATGGAAAGTATGGGTAATCGTGAAGCTGAATTAATTACGATGGACTCAAACGATTTAAATTCACGTTTACATTATATTGTTCCATCTAGAGGTTTGCTTGGATTCATGACAAACTTTATGACTCTTACCAAAGGATATGGAATTATTAACCATTCCTTCTTAGAATATCGTCCAATGGGCGGAAAGAAAGTTGGAGAACGTCCTGTTGGCGTATTAGTGGCAACAGAGCCTGGACAAGTTACCGCTTATGCTCTTCAAAAACTTGAAGACCGTGGAACCATGTTCGTTGTTCCTGGTGATGAAGTATACGAAGGAATGATTGTTGGCGAAAACAAATATGAAATCGATTTAGCCGTAAATGTTGTAACAAGTAAGAACTTAACAAACATGCGTGCTGCTGGATCTGATCATACAGTTGTTTTAAAAGCTGCAAGAAAAATGTCACTTGAAGCATGTCTAGATTATATAAATACTGATGAGTTAGTGGAAATCACTCCTGCTACTTATCGCTTAAGAAAAAAGATTCTTAATACCGTAGAGCGTAAAAAATTTGATGCTCATCAAAAAGACAATAAATAATTATTTTAAAAAGCAATCTGATTGCTTTTTTTATATAGTTTTTAAATGTGCTTAAATAACTATTTACTAATAAAACATATTTTATATCATTGCTAATTAATGACTTTATAAAATCATCAAAGAAAAGTAATAAACTAGGTGCTTTTTTCTAAGATGGTGGCACCTAGTTTTTTTTCAATTAAAATTGATAATTCGATTGTTTTATAGCAAAAAAGGCAACCCAATCGGATTGCCTTAATTCATGTTTTGTTGACTATTTAACTATTGTTTTGCTTTTCTTGCTTGACGATTTTTAAGTAACTTAGCATAGTTAACATTACCAACTTCGCCTTGTTGTAATCCTTTAGTTTCCATTAAGTCCGCAATCATCATTTTTGCTCTCTTAATAGATAAAGCAGATTTTACTTTAATCATTGTAGGTGTATTTGCAAAACATTTTTTCTTACTTTCATCACGTGCAGGAATAGTTGTTCCTTCATATTTTTTAGGATCTGTAGCAAGATATAATTTTAAATTCTTACCAACAAGAGTAATACGAGCATATTCTTCTTTTCTTAATCTAAATGTATCAC
>CAKPJO010000112.1 GCA_934162685.1 uncultured Bacilli bacterium
GGCACCACCACCATGACGCGCGCTGCCGCCATAAGTATCTACAATAATCTTTCTTCCGGTTAAGCCAGTATCTCCTTCCGGTCCACCAGTAACAAATCTACCAGTTGGGTTAATCAAATACTTGAAATCTTTATTTAATCCAAATGATTCCACAACATGTTGCATAATTTCTTCATAAATAAATTTTTTGAATTCTTTTTCATTAAAATCAGGATCATGTTGAATAGACATTAAAACTGTATCAATACGCACATTATTTAAATCAGTATAGTCCATAGTAACTTGTGCTTTCATATCTGGTCTTGCCCATTTAAAAGCGCCAAGTTTTCTTAAATTAGATGCATAACGAACAAGTTTATGAGCAATTACTAACGCTAATGGCATATAACCTTCTGATTCATTAGTGGCATAGCCAAACATAATTCCTTGGTCTCCAGCACCTTGAACTTCTTGATCAACGCCTTGAGCAATATCTTTAGATTGATGTTTAACTAATACTTCAATCTCACAGCTATCCGCGCCAATTCCCAGTTTTTTATCAGTATAGCCAATATTACGCATTACATCACGAGCAATACGTTCATAATCAGGTTTAGCGTTTGATGTAATTTCTCCTCCAATAATTAATTTTTCAGTTGTAACAAAACATTCACATGCCACACGTGAATTAGGATCATTAGCTAAACAATAATCTAAAATAGCATCACTAATTTGATCGCATAATTTGTCTGGATGGCCTTCTGATACTGATTCACTTGTAAATAAAATCTTTTCCATAAATACCTCTTTCTTACTTTCTAAAAAAAGAAAAAGCCTTCCCACAAAGGAAAGCTTTAAACAAACTATCCAATCATCTTATCGCTCAGGGTGGGCCCTGCTAGGGAAAAGCACCTACTTAACATGCTTGTTAGGGTTGCTATCACGTTTGTTCGTTCCCTTTAGACGTGATTCTTGATAAGACGAGCTATTTTCTTTTTCTTGTATATTATCTTGCAATTCATTATTAGAGTCAAGATTTAATTCATCGAATTTTAACAAGCCTGCTTTAGCAAGAAGCAAATCAGTTGCATCTACGCCAGAGACATTCTTTATTACATCAAAATCCATTCCTAATTCAAATAAAGCATTTGCAATATCAATTTGTCCTTTTTCAAGTCTTTGCTTTTTCATAATCATCACCTACTAATAAGTATGTTATGAAATGCAAAATTTATACTTATTTCTTACTTAAAATTTCATCAATCGCTTTGGATAATTGATCTGGGCAAGATGTGTTTCTAAAACCGCATCTAATTCCTTGTAAGCGATTTTTAACATCTTCGAGTTTCATTCCCTTAACTAAGGCTCCAACGCCTTTTAAATTACCATTACAGCCTCCAACGACTTCAAAATCTTGGATAATGCCATTTTCGTAATATATTTTCATCTCGCGAGAACAAACTCCTTGAGGACGATAAGTATATACTTCCATAAACTACCTCAAAAACTATTTGATTAATTTACCAAATACTTGTCCTGATAATGCAGCAGCATTGCTTTCATCAGTATCAACATGCATTGCTAAAGCAAATTTATTTGATACACGAACAACTACATCACCAAATACTAATGAACGATCATTAGAATGTACTTCTACACTAACGACATCTTTATCTTTAACACCAAATTCTTTAGCGTCTTCTTCAGTCATATGGATGTGACGTTTTGCAGCAATAACACCAGTAGATAATTCAACTTCTCCTTTTGGTCCAACTAATTTACATGCACCAGAGTTAGCGATATCGCCTGATTCTCTAATTGGAGCAACAACACCAATAGAGCGAGCGTCAGTAAGAGATAATTCTACTTGGTTAGCATTACGAACTGGTCCTAAAATTGAAGCATTTAATTCACCCTTTGGTCCAACTACTTTTACTTTTTCATTTGAAGCAAATTGTCCAGGTTGAGATAACATTTTTTTTACTGTTAATTGGTATCCTTCTCCAAATAATACTTCTAAAGTTTCTTGTGTGACATGGACATGTCTTGCACTTGTTTCTACTAAAATTTCTTTCATATTTTTATGACTCCTTTATAAAACTTTAACAACATTGATTATATTCGTTTGTCGATAAATGTCAATGAAACGAAAGCACTTTTTTTTATTAATAATAAAAAATTGTTGCAAAATTTTTTTTAAGTGGTTATCATAAAGTGGCTTTGGAGGTGAAACTATGGAAAACAAAATCACATTAGAAGAATTAGAAAGTCTTATCGATAATAAAAAAGTAAAAGAAATTCGTGAATTATTCGAATCTACTGATATTATTGATATCGCTGAAGTTTGTGATGATATTGAAGATATTTCTAAATTACTTTTTATTTTTAAGACTGTCAAAAGCGAATATACCGCTGAACTATTTACTTATCTTGATGAAAATCAACAACAAAACTTAATCAATTTATTTTCAGACAAACAATTACGTGAATTAATTAACAATTCATACACTGATGATATTGTTGACTTTCTTGAAGATATGCCTGCTAACTTGGTAAAACGTGTTTTAAGTGCTTCAGATAAAGATGCAAGAAATGACATTAATAAATTATTAAATTATAAAGAAGACACTGCTGGTTCAATTATGACCACTGAATATGTTGAACTTATTAATACTCTTGATGTTAAAGATGCGTTAGCAAGAATCAAAAAAATTGGCAAAGACGCTGAAACAATTTCTACAACTTTCGTAATTGATAATAAACGTAATCTTGTTGGCGTTTTATATCTAGATGACTTAGTTTTAGCAGATGATGATGAAAAAATCGCTGATATCATGAACGAAGATTTTAAATCCGCAAACGTTTATCAAGACCAAGAAGATGTTGCTCAAATATTTAAACGATATGATATTACCGTTTTACCTGTTTTAAATAATGAAAATCGTCTAGTTGGTGTTATTACAGTCGATGATATTATCGATGTAATCGAAGAAGAAACAAACGAAGATATTGCTATTCAAGCTGGTATGCAACCACTAGAAGACGAATATTTAAAAACTGGTGTATTCTCTATGGCTAAAAAGCGTGTAACTTGGTTGTTATTATTAATGATTTCTGCCACATTCACGAGTATCATTATTTCTAAATTTGAGCATGCTTTACAAGCGGTCGCTGTATTATCTGCATTCATTCCAATGTTTATGGATACAGGTGGTAATTCTGGCGGACAAACTACTTCTCTTATTACACGTGGACTTGCTACTAGAGAAGTAACAACTCACGATTATGGAAAAGTTATTTGGAAAGAATTTAGGGTGGCGCTTGTTACCGCTACATTAGTTTCTATTTGTAACTTCTTATGGATATTATTTGAATTATCTGTTGGATTAGTTAAAAATGATTCCGCAAATGTACCAAATTGGCAAGTTGCCGCATTAGTGGCTACCACATTATTTATTACAATTGTTATTGCTAAATTATTAGGTGCGTCATTACCAATGCTTGCTCAAAAAATAAAATTAGATCCAGCGCTTATGTCTGGTCCAATCGTAACAACAATTGTAGATGCTACATCACTTGTCGTATATTTCTTACTTTGTACTTACGTATTCTTCCCTGCATTATTCCGATAACCAAAAAGCAAAGAGCCAATTCAATTTGAGTTGACTCTTTTTTATTAGCATAATGGTGAAATTAAGTCGATTATTGATATTAAAATACGTTTAATAATATTATCTTTTTTATCTTGTTTTGGCATAATATTTGACTTATTTTGTACATTTAAGAAATCTTCTTTTAATGGTTTTAAGATACTTGATTCGTAGAACACTGTATTGTTTTCAAAGTGTAAATATAAACTACGATAATCTAAATTCACTGAACCAATAGAGCATATCGTGTCATCCATTAATGCCGCTTTTGCGTGGATAAATCCATCTTTATATACATATACTTTTACACCTTTATTTACTAATTCTGTTGCATATTTTTTTGTTAATAAATAAACTAATTTTTTATCTGGAATACCCGGAATAATAATTCGAACATCAATACCTCTTTGAGCAGCTTGAATAAAGGCTTCTTTTAAAGGATCATTTAAGATTAAATAAGGCGTATAAAAGTATGCATATTTGGTGGCTTGAGATAATAAATCAATCATTAATTTATTACTAATGGCTTCTTCATTACTTGGTGAATCATAATATGAAATAACATGTTCATTTGTTTCATATTCTTGGTAACTACTTTTATATAACGTATGTTCATCAATTTTATTAGAAGAATAAGCATTCCAAAATAAAACAAACATATGCGTGTAAGATAAAGTCGCTTCCCCTTCTAATTTGAAACCAATATCTTTCCAATAGCCAAAACGAACTTTAGTATTAATATATTCATCCGCGATGTTAATGCCACCGCTATAAACAACACGATTATCAATGATCATCATTTTACGATGATCTCTATTATTAAGTGATAATTTAATAAATTTAATTGGGTTAAATGAAGCAATATGGATGCCATCTTTTTTTAAGAAATAGTTATTATGTAAAGAAAATGTTGAAATACTTCCTATATCATCATAAAGGATTCTAACATCTACGCCTTCTTTTGCTTTACGTTTTAATATATCTAAAATAGAATTCCAAAATGTGCCTTTTTCAACAATAAAGTATTCTAAATAAATAAAATGTTTGGCGGTTTCTAATTCTTTTAGCATATCTTCAAACATGCTTTCTCCGCTTGAAAAATATTTAGCATTTTTATTTTTTACAATTGGAGCATTAGACAAGATGCTAACCATATTCATTGTTTGAACTGCCCTTGCATCACCTACGATTGTTTTTGACTCTGGCTTATTAGATAAATATTTGTTTTTATTAATTTTTCTTAGTATTGGTTTAGATGTACGTCTATTTCCGCTTGAAACATATAACCACGTCCCGAAAAAAGGTAATAAAGAAACAATAATAATCCATAATATTTTATAATTTGACTCTTCTCTTATATTAATAATATAGATAATAACTAAAATAGAAAAGACATAACTGCCGGCAATTAAATAATTATAATAAGCGTTCCACCATCTAAAAATCAAAAGCCACCATAATATTTGAAGAATTAAAGCTGGTAGGACAAGTAATAAACGTGATAATAATCTTAATACTTTTTTCACTTCTTACACCTACCTTTAATGCGCATAAAATTATTATACACAATATAAATAAAAAATGGCATAAATTATGCCATTTAGTTTAAATTTTGCGATTCTTTCAATTGTTTTTTACGATCATGACGTGATTTAATAATTCCGCCAATAATAAATCCAATACCAATTAAAACAATTAAAAAATAACAACAGAATCTCCAATAAGCCATTGCCCAATATTTTGAAACAGCAGCAGGTATAGAAACGAATAATAAGCTAAATGATAATT
>CAKPJO010000113.1 GCA_934162685.1 uncultured Bacilli bacterium
CAATTGATAATGAGAACATACCATTATAAATATCATTATTAACTTGTACGTGAGTAGCGTCATTTAAAACGATTTCAGTATAACCATCAAATTTAGCATTTCTTTCACCAAGTGTATAAGTACCTTCGATTAAATAGATATAGTTAGTCATATCACTTGGATTGATTTGTGTTAGAGAATAGTTATCATTATCAAATAATTGAAGTTGTTCATAGTATTGTTGAATGGTAGTTTCTGTAACTTCTTGACCATTTTGGTCTTTATAAGTGTTAGTTTGGCTAATAGTATACTTAGCAATATAAATGTTTGCTAATTTGGCTTCTGAAGCCTCAGAACAGCCAGTTAATGCACCAACAGATGCAATAGAAAGCATTGCGCCTAATAGAAATTTCTTTTTCATTTTATTAAATCCTCCTATTGAAAAATGAATTTACAAATGCATTTTAAAAGCGAATGAAAACGCTTGCAAACATTTGGCATAAGAGGACGATTTTTTGTCACAAGAGACATAATTTATTCATTGTAAGCGGTTGGAATCATTATTTTTAAGGTAAAAATGTTATTTTCACTATTTATGGAAATTATTCCTTTATATTTCTTAACAATTGATTTAATGGAAGAAAGTCCATAACCATGATAACCATTTTTTTCTTTTCTAGTTAATATAGTTCCATCTTTCTTTTCTAAAGTTCCATCAAAATAATTGGTGATATTAATTAAGATATTACCTATATAATTATCAATATTTACACTAATGATTCTTTTTGATACTTCTAACTTCTCACTTGCCTCGATTGCGTTATCAAGAGCGTTTCCAAACAAAGTGTAAATATCACTTGTATCGATAGTTTTTAATTTACTTGCATCGCCTAAATAAGATAGTTTAATATTGTTATTTAAGCAGTATAGTTCCTTTTCCATTAAAATGATATCTAACACTTCATTATTAGTATGGATGTTAATATCATAAATCATTATTTCTTTTTGAAGTTTATTTAATACTTCATTACGATCTTCTACTTGCATGGTTTTTAAGTCTTCGATTTGATGTTTTAAGTCGTGACACTTACGATTAATTAGATCAATAGAATCCTTTTTTAGTAAAAATTGCTTATTATTTTCATGAAGTAATTGATTAATGATTTCTTTTTCATTTTTTCTTTTATTTTCATAAAGTAATAAGAAAACGGAAAATAGGATAAGCGCACTAATGGAAAGTTCAATTAATAAACCAAGATAATCAGGATTTTCTACCCCGGGACGACGATATATATCTTGGCCAGCAAAAGACAAAAATAAAGTAAGAATTAACATTAAGGTATATAAAATAGTTGTACTTCTTCTTTCTGGAGCATAGACGTTACCGATATTTTTAAATTTATGCGAAATAAAGAAGTAAGTAGGAATTAAAATTATTAAGTATGATGAAGCACATATCAAGAAGTATATACCAACATTCGCACATACCTTAGGAATTAAAGTTAAAGCTAAGAATTCATTAATAATGGTATATTCAATATGTTGTAAAGCGTAACCAGCGGAGGCATATAGTAAACTTTGTTCAAAATTAAACTTAAAATTAAATGTTAAATATAAGCAAGACATAAGCACTAAAAAGCAATACCAAGCAACAACAATAATTGACATGAATGGTTGAGATAATCCAATATGTGTTAAAAACTTCACTAAAAAGACATATCCTTGGGACAAAATAAGCATAATAATCGATGATGGTATAATTCTTTTGAGAAAATTTTCTCTTTTTTGTGAGCAAGGAAAAACTAATACTAATTCTCCTAGTAATAATTCAATAATAAATCTTAGTTCTTCGAATACATCTAAAAATGTGATATCACTAAACATAATTTTTTACCAACTCTTTTTTAAATTCTTGTTTTCGAGAACGTGCTACTTTTAAAACGGCATCTTTAATATAGACATCATCACCGAGCAATTTAGAAATTTTACGCATGTTAACGATATTAAATTTATTAATACGGAAAAATCCAAAATTAGAAAGCTTGTTTTCGGCATCACTCAAAGTTTGACGTACAGTATACGTTTTATTATTAACGTAATATGTTAAATAATGACCATAAACATCGATATAATCAATATCACCAATATTTACTGATACTTTTTCTTCTGTCGTAGTTAAGATAATAAAGTCATTTGCTTTATTATTAATCTTATCGATGATACGTGGCATTTTTAAGTTAAACTCTTCTTCTGTTATAGGTTTAATGATATAAGCAGATGCATCAACACTATAACCTTCGATAGCGTAAGCCATAGATGATGTAATAAAGACAATTACTAAATTGTTTCCTAATCTTTCTCTTGCTTTATGAGCGATATCCATGCCCGTTAATGAACCGCCTAAGAATATATCAAAAAATAGTAAATCAAAAATATCATTACTAGATAAAAAACTATTCGCAGAATTAAATACTTTTAAAGAATATTCAATGTAATGTTTATTAAAGTAGTTTGCAATTACTTTCGTAAGTTTTTCTTGATCAATTTGACTATCTTCAACAATGCCGATGTTAATCATAATGTTCACCTATTGATATTATAGCAAACATTAACAAATAATGAAAATATAAAAAAGCCCTTGTTATCGGGCTTAAGTTTAAAATTATGTTATTTAATGCATCATAATGGCATTTTTCTTAATTACGGATAAATAATCCGCGATCATCACAATGAATTCTGAATTAGTTGGCTTAGCTTTTTCTGCGCTAATGGAATAACCAAATATTTCATCAATTAAATCAATATTGCCACGATTCCACGCTACTTCGATAGCGTGTCTTATTGCTCTTTCTACACGACTTGAAGTTGATTTATATTTTTTAGCGATTTCTGGATATAAGGATTTCGTTATTTGACCAACGTATTCATCTTGATTAGCAAAAGTTAATAAAATACCTGTTCTTAAAAAATTATAGCCTTTAATATGCGCTGGTACCCCTATTTCATGTAATAGATCGGAGAGCCTTTTTTCAATAGAAATGTCTTCATTATTATTACTTACTGGGATACTGGTTGTTTTACGAACATCACTTTCCACTATTGTTTGAATAGCGTCAAGTAAAATGGAATCTTTAAATGGTTTAATAACAAACATATCTCCACCGCAGGTTGATATTAAATTTAGTACTTTTTCATTAACTAAAGCTGACATACATATGGTATGTTTAACACTTATACCCGGAATACCATCTTTTATTTGTTTAAGCAAAGCATAGCCATCTAGTTGTGGCATTACCATATCCATGATTAAAATATCAATTTTACCCATGTCCTTCATTTTACGAATTGCTTCTTCTCCGTTATTAGCGGTATCAACTAAACACATATTAGGTTGTTTAGCGATAATTGATACAATGTAATCGACATATTGCTGATTGTCATCAGCGACGAATAATCTAATTTTCTCCATAATTTTGCCCCTTCTTAGCTACGTAAATTATAGAATAATATAAAATAATTTGTCTATACATATTTAAAAATTTGTCCTTTTTTGCTAAAAATTAAAAGAATTCGACAAAATTTAGTGCATTATTTGTCGAATTTACTAATTGAATAATAAAATTATTTTAATAAATATAAGTCAATATCAATATTTGTTCTTGTATCATGACAAAAATCGATGATATCTAATGATGGGGCTAAACAAGGATTTATTTCGTTAACATAAATTGATGGCACTACTTCTAACGTAAAGGAAGCTTTATATTCTTTTAGAATTTTATTTAATAAATCGATTTTATCAAGAAGCGGATTAATAGTAATACGCATTTGTTCATTAATATAAGGAGTATAATCACTGTTTTTATTAAAATACCATTTTGCTACTTTAGAAATTTTGTTATTTTTCATAACATCCCCAATTCTTACTATTTTATAGGGCATAAGATTTAATATTTTGGTTATATCATCAGGATTAAAAATACCTTCAATTACAAAATATGTATAACATGAGTTTTTATTCATAATATCACCTAAGTAATTTTAACATAAAAATAGGTGATTGCTCACCTATTTGTTACTATAATATTTTTGATATATTTCTTGTGCTGTTTCAAACATCCATTTCATGTATATAGCGTATCCATTATCAACATCATCAATCATTACGTGTGTTACTGCACCTACGACTTTATTATCTTGAATAATAGGCGATCCAGACATTCCGGCAACAATACCATGTGATAACTTTAATAAACGATTATCGGTAACTTTGAATATAATACCTTTTGTTTCTGGAACAGTTTGGGAATGTAATTTCGTAATTTGAATTTCATATTTTTCAATTTTATTGTTACTAACAACAGTCCACATCTCGGCTTTACCAGTTTTAATTTCATCTAATTCTGCAATAGGAAGACTACTACTTCCCTTTGGTAAAGTATCATACTTTCCATATATCCCTAATGGTGTATTGGCTTTTATTTCGCCTAGTGGCATATCAAAATAAATGTCAGCAATTTTTTCACCAGGACTAGAATTTTCACTTGGTTTAATTGATGTGACATTTGAATCATAAATAGTTCCTTCATCAACATCAATGATATCATTGCTACTTGAATCAACAATCTCATGACCTAATGCACCATACATTTTGGTTTCTTCATCATAGAAAGATACTGTTCCAATGCCAAGTAAACGTTCTTTGACAAATAAACCAGTTTTATAGCGACTATTAACTTTAACTATTTTAAGATTTCGATTATAAAACTTACCTTTTCTTTTAATAGTTAATTTTACATTACTAATTTCATCAGTATTATTTTTAAATACTTCTAAGAAGTCATCAATACTTTTTACTTGCCTATCGTTAGCTTTAGTTATGATATCGCCTTTTAAAATATTATTATCAGATGGGTTATAAGTTTTGCCATCTAATTCAATATTATATGTACCAGAAACAATTAATCCTCCGGGTTTTATTTCTATACCAATGTTTTGTCCACCGGGAGTAACATTTATTGCCTTTAATGGGCCATTGCTTACATTTAAACTCATAGCGACCATTGGTATAAAAGAAAATAACAACTTCATATTGAACTCCTTTCATCAATATTTTGGTTGTTATTTATTTAGTTAATTTGGCATTATTTTCTAGAATTAGAAACTAATTCATTAGCAAGATTAATAGCTTGCTCATTAACGTTAGAATCTGTTAATAATTTGGCAATATTTACTATAAATCCTTGTTCGTCTAATTCTTTTATTTGTGTTTTAGTGGCATTATTTTCCACTACTTTTCTTACTTCATAAGCATGATCAGCGTAAGATGCTACTTGCGGAATGTGGGAAATAACGATTACTTGGCGCGATTTACCAA
>CAKPJO010000114.1 GCA_934162685.1 uncultured Bacilli bacterium
TCCCAATATGGTGTACCAAGTCCTACGAAAGCAGGAACAACATATACACCATTAGAATCATCTACTTTTTGTGCAGAAATTTCACTATCAGATGCTTTTGAGATTAGTTTCATTTCATCACGAAGCCATTGAATAGCGGCTCCACCAATGAATACTGATCCTTCTAATGCATAAGTAGTTTTTCCATTTAACGTCCATGCAATAGTGGTTAATAAGCCACTTTTAGATATGGTTGGCTTTTCTCCAATATTCATAAGCATGAAGCAACCAGTTCCATAAGTGTTTTTAATATTACCTTTAGCAAAACATGTTTGACCAAATAATGAGGCTTGTTGATCACCAGCCACTCCAGTAATAGGAATGGTTGTTGAAGCAAACATTAAAGTAGCATCACCATAATGATAAGAACATTCATGAACAATAGGTAACATACATTTCGGGATGTTAAATAATTTTAATAAATCATCATCCCATTTTTTTTCAAAAATATTATATAACATAGTTCGAGAAGCATTAGTAATATCAGTCGCGTGAACTTTGCCTAAAGTAAGCTTATAAATAAGCCAACTATCAATCGTTCCAAATAATAACTTCCCTTCTTCTGCTTCTTTTTGTAAATTATATTTATCTAAGATAAAACGAATTTTCGATGCTGAAAAGTATGGATTAATTACTAGTCCAGTTTTTTCTTTTATATATTCTTTTTTATCTTCTAATGCATCACATATATCTTGTGATTGACGCGATTGCCATACAATAGCGTTACAAACTGGTAAGCCAGTTTCTTTATTCCACACTACTGTAGTTTCTCTTTGGTTTGTTATACCAATTGAATCAATATTTTTTAAAGTCAAATTTGATCTAATCAATAACTCATTTATAACATCAATAACTGAGGTGTAAACCTCAATTGCATCTTCTTCTACCCAACCTGATTTAGGATAAATAAGCGAAACTTCTCGTTGTGCTTTAAAACGAGGTATCCCAAATTTATCAAATAAAATTGCTCTAGTTGAAGTAGTGCCTTGATCAATTGCTAAAACAAACTTTTCCATGTTTAATCCTCCTAATAACGATTAGTTTTAGAACACATTTCGTATAAATATAAATATTTTTCTTTTTTCAAATCATCTTTTTGGAATCTAAATGTCCAGTTACCATCAGCTTCACTTGGAGTATTTATACGTGTACTTCCATCTAGTTCCAAAACATCTTGAGGCATAAAAATTGTAACATTAGCTTTAGAATCTAATAAACTTTCAATAGATGCTTTAATTAAATCTTCCGTTTTATCAACTTTAAGATATTGCATAATTTGATATTTAACATCTTCATTTTCTTCTAAGAAATGCTTCATAACATCATTATCATGAGTACCTAAATAAGCAACAGAATTTTCTTTATAGTTATTTGGTAAATATTTATGTGACGTATCTAAAAAATTAGCAAATTCAAAAATAACTAATCCTGGATATTTAGCATAATCCATTAATTCAAATACATCATCAGTTAAAATGCCTAAGTCTTCCGCAATAATTCGTCCGTTCGCGACTTTATTAAATACATCAATAATTTTATTTCTTGGTCCTTCTAACCATTCTCCGTTTAATGCCGTTCCTTCTTCAGGATTAATAACATAATAGGAAGCAAAGCCACGGAAGTGATCCACACGAATATAATCATATAACTTGCAAGCATGTTTAATTCTTCTTAACCACCACTTAAAATGATTTTTTTCCATATGAGCATAATCATAAATTGGATTACCCCATAATTGCCCCGTAGCAGAAAAATAATCTGGTGGTACACCCGCTACTAAAGTAGGATGTCCATCTTTATCTAATAAAAATTCTTTTTGATTTGCCCATACATCACTTGAATCATAGGAAACATAAATTGGTACATCACCAATAATGCTTACTCCCATCTTATTTGCGTATTTTTTTATTTTTTTATATTGACTAAAAGCAAAATATTGGATAGTAACAAACGAATAAAATAATTCAAAATTATCATTTTTAACTTGTTCTAATGCTTTTTTTTGATGCTTTCTTAATGCTTCAGGGAAATCAGTCCATGGAACATTGTTATATAACTTTTTTAAAGTCAAAAATAAAGCATAATCTTCTACCCAAAACTTGGATTGTTTATAAAATTTATCAATTTTATTTTTTTCTCTTCGCATTGCTCTTTTAGAAGCTAATTCAAGTAAAATAAAACGATTTTCATATAAATAACCATAATCAATTTTACCAGTATTTCTAGTTTTTGTATGATTTTTAATTTCATCTTCGCTTAAATAATGATTACGTTTTAATTGATCTAAATCAATAAAATACGGATTTATTGCAAAAGATGCATAGCTTTGATATGGCGAATCTTTAAAACCCGTTGGGTTCATTGGAAGAATTTGCCAATATTTTTGACCAGCATATTTTAATAATCGTACAAATTTCTTAGCTTCACTAGTAAATCCACCAATACCATATTTGCCAGGTAATGATGAAAAGTGTAATAAAAGGCCGCTCCCTCTTTCCATAAAATTAATTACCTTTTTAATAATTCTTCAATGTCTTTAACTGATTTTGTAATTTCTTTTGAAAGACATTCTGAACCATTTTCTGTAACTAATACATCATCTTCAATACGTACGCCAATACCATATTCTTTAATGTATAAGCCTGGTTCAACTGTAATAACATTGCCCTTTTCAAGTGGCAATTCGCGTAAAGAAATATCATGAGTATCAAGTCCTAAATGGTGTGATACATTATGATAATAGTATTTCATTAAATCTTCTTCTTTTTCAACTAGTCCCATATCTTTTAAGCGTTCAAAGAAGAATTCACGTGTTCTTTTTTGTAAGTCAGCAATAGTAAGTCCTGGTTTAATATAATTAATAATTAATTCATTGCATTCAAGGACTGTTTCATAAATTTTCTTTTGTAAATCATTATATTTACCATTAATAGGATAAGTACGAGAAATATCTGCTTTATAAAAATTATGGTCAGAACCTAAATCAAATAATACTAAATCACCATCATGCATCATTCCCATTGGATTAGGATAGTGTAAGATAATAGCGTTACTTCCACTTGCGGCAATAGTATTAAATGATAATGTAGCATTGTTATCTAAAGAAATCGTGTATTTAAATAAATTAGCCATTTCAAATTCGTATTTATTTGGTGCCAAATTACTTAAAATAGCCTTTAATCCTTTATTAGTATTTGTTATAGCCTTACGAAGTTCAGATATTTCAAAGTCAGATTTAACCATACGCATACGTTTTAAATCTTCACTCATATCATGAATTGTGATTGTTTTATATTTTTCTAATTCTTTTTTATAATCCGCAATAGAAACAAATTTTTCAAAATCGCCTAAATTAGCGGCGGTTTCATAATCTAAATAAACGTTAACATTGCCATTTATACTCAATTCTTCAATGCGTTTATCTAATACTTTTTCAAAATGTTCTAAGAATAAAACATTTTCAACATCTGATATTTCACGCGCTTCTTGAGCCTTTAAGCGAATTCCAGTCCATACTTCTTTTAAAGCATCAAATTTTTGAATAAATAAATATTCATCACTCATAATGCTATTTTTGCTCATTAATAAAATTGTGCTTGCTTGTTTAATACCTGTTAAATAGAAAAAACTATAATCCGGTGTATATTCAAATCCTTCGTCAGCACTCTTACGTATTTCATTTCCTGAAAAAGAAATAACAATTGAGTTATCTGGTAATCTTTCTAATAATTTTTTTCTTCTAAGTAAATATTCTTCCATAAATTATTTCATCCTTTCAATTATAAACTTTCTATTTTTTCGATTGCTTTATCTAAGTAATCTACATTTAAATCTTCTATTTCACCTTTATCCACTAAACTAGAGATTAATGGGCGTAAAGGTATTTTGCCTAAAACATTTAAATTAAATTGTTTAGCAATTTCATCAATATGCGATTTGCCATAAACATATATTTTTTCTTTACAATTTGGGCATTCTACATAAGACATATTTTCCACAAGTCCTAAAATAGGGACATTCATTGTATTAGCCATCTTTATTGCTTTTTTAACAATTGTTGATACTAAATCTTGTGGTGAAGTAACAATGATAATGCCATCAACTGGTAATGATTGAAATGTGGTTAACGCTACATCGCCTGTTCCTGGTGGCATATCCACGACCATATAATCAACATTATGCCATAAAACATTTGAATAAAATTGTTTAACCAAATCCGCAATCATTGGTCCACGCCAAATAATTGGATCATCATCATTATCCAGCAACATATTGGCAGACATAATTTGGATACCGGTTTTAGAAATAGCGGGATAAATAACATTATTATCACCTGTGGCTTTTTCTAATATTCCAAAGGTTTTTGGAATTGATGGACCAGTTATGTCCGCGTCCAATATCGCAGCGCGATGTCCCGCTTGTTGAAGTTTACTAGCTAGCATTGAAGACACTAAGCTTTTTCCTACGCCGCCTTTACCAGATATAACTCCAATAATCTTTTTGACTTTTGCCATATCATTTAACTGGGCTTTTTCAATGCGATGGTCACAACTTTCACCGCATGATCCACATTTGTGATTACATTCTTCTGACATTTATATTCCTTCTTTCGTATACGCTACTTTTTTTAATACTTTTTTAATTAAAACTTTTCCATAAAATTTACTAGCTATTTCCTCACTATAATCTTCTAAAGAAAAAGTAGTAACTAACACATTTTCTAAGAAATCTACTTTATCAATCTGAATACCTTTTGTCTTTAAGAAATTACGTATTATATCGTAATTAGGGTAATCAACAGAAAATTCGATTTCATATCCTTCGGCTATTTTAACAATTTCACTTGCGGATATTGTTTTAATTGTTGTTTCAACATATGTTCTTAATAATCTTCCCGAGCCTAAAAGAATGCCTCCAAAGTATCTAACCACTACTATTAATACGTTTGTTAAATTCTTCTTCTCTAAAACATCTAGCATCGGTTTCCCCGCTGTTCCTTGTGGTTCACCATCATCACTATATTTTTTGTTACCATCTATCGTCGCGGCATAACAGTAATGGCGAGCTTTAGGATATTTTTTTTTGATACTAGTGATGATATCTTTAATTTCTTCAATATTTTCAATATGAGTAATAATTCCAATAAATCTTGAACGTTCTACTTCTATTTCCGATACTGTTTCTTTAATAATTGAATACAAATTTCATCACCAATTTATTTTAGCATTATAGCAAACAAAATAAAACCCTTAAGAAATCTTAAGGGTTGTTATTTTTAATATCCTTTTGTTGCTAATATTGCATCAAGCATATTAT
>CAKPJO010000115.1 GCA_934162685.1 uncultured Bacilli bacterium
TTAGTGACTTTGTAGATACGATAAGAGAAGCAAGTATTACGGAAAAATTAATAAAAAGAGTCAAACTAAGACGAAAAGAACTTAAATACACTCAAAAAGAATTAGCCAAAAAATCTGGTGTTAACTATGCTTCTATTAGAAGATTTGAAACTACTGGTGACATTTCACTGGCTTCATTAATCAAGATTGCTCATGCAATGAATTGTCTAGAAGATTTTAATAATTTATTTAAGTATGAGCAAATAACTAATTTAAAGGACTATAAATTATGATTGGAAAATTAAATGTAATGTATAATGATAAACTAAATTAACATTTAATTAATTCCAAGTTTAAATCATATAATGCATTGTTAATAGTCACAATATCATATGTTTTATGAGCAATAAAATATCTTATTACTATATCTTTTTTTATTGAATTTGATAAAGTATATCCCGCTTTTGCTAATAAATCCAATGATTCCTTCTCATTAAGTTCTAGTCCTATGCACATTTTAATTGCGGTATCTTTATCTGGATGATAATTAGTGTCTGTTCTTATTTTAGAAAAGGTTTGTTTACTAATAAAAGCTTTTTTATAAACTTCTGGATCTAATTTTTCTTTTTTATCAATAAAGCGAAATACTTCATTTTGCCACGAGGAATCTGTTTTAAAGTCATGAATCTCATCAAAGGCAGGCGTAGAAAAAGTAGAAGCAAGTAATGGCTCTTGCATTCTTCTACTTCTAGTTTTAAAAGTTAATTCTTCTATATAATTACTTTTAATATATTTTTGTATGTCTTTTAATAGTGAATGATCCAGATTCATAAATTCTCCTCTTTTAAATATTGTAGCATTTATATAAAAAAATGTTAGGTTTTTCCTAACATAATTATAATAAATGAATATTATTATCTAAAAATAATTTAATATCTTCTTCTGGCCAATATGATGTTTGAACTTCACCAATGTGTACTTTTTTAAGCATAAACATACACATTCTCGATTGACCAATACCTCCTCCAATAGTAAGTGGAAGGCGATTATTAATAATATCTTGATGATATGGTAAATCTAATTTAAATTCTTCATTTTTTTCTTTTAATTGTTTTAATAAAGATTCCTTATTTACTCTTATTCCCATAGAAGATACTTCATAAGCAATACCTAATGGTGCATACCAAAGTAATATATCACCATTGAGTGACCAATCATCATAATCTGCGGCACGGCCATCGTGTGGTTGACCATTATTTAATTTATTACCAATGTGCATTAAAAATATTGCGCCATGTCCTTTTGCTTCAATATTTTCTCTTTCTTTTGCTGTTAAAGAAGGATATTTTTTTTCTAATTCTTCACTAGTAACAAAAGTGATATCTTCCGGCAATGTACATTTACCTAATACCGGATAAGTAATATGTGCTTTTCTCTCTGTATCCTTAAGTACTTCATAAATATCTTTAACAATACGAATCAAAAAATGTTCATTTCTTTCTTCATTTGATATAACTCTTTCCCAATCCCATTGGTCAACATATAAAGAATGTAAATTATCTAAATCTTCATATGGTCTAATTGCGTTCATATCTGTGTATATACCTGAATCAACATCAAAACCATATTTTTTCAATGCATTTCGTTTCCATTTAGCTAATGATTGAACCACTTCTAAATGGTGATTATTTTCAAACACATTAAAGCCAACTGCTTTTTCATAGCCATTTAAATTATCATTTAGTCCAGTCTTAGGATCAACAAATAACGGCGCAGACACTCTTGTCAAATTAAGTTTTATCGCTAATAAATTCTCAAATGTATCTTTAACTAATTTAATAGCTATTTCGGTTTCTTTTAATGAAAGTAAAGATTGATAATTTTCAATAATAATATTGTTTTTCATAGTCACAACTCCTAAACATTTTTATTATTTTACACTAAAATAATAAAAATTTTAATAAATTTTAAATATTTATTTTGTTGTTATACATTGTTCACTAATTTCAAATTAAAATATTTTTTTGAAATAGTATAAAAAAAGCAGGCATCACACTTAAGTGCCTGACTGCTTTTAAAGATAAATAATTTAATAATCTAATCCGCCAACGCCATCAATTAATCGTATATATCCTTTATCACTTTTCATAATAAATATATATGCACTGACCTTGCCGTCTTGTTTTACGTAACATACATTACCTTTTACGGTTGTTGTAGATAATTTATATCCTTGTGCTTCCAAAGAACTAATTATTGCATTATATGTTTCATTTAACGAATCACTATAAACAAATGCTTCATCTTGATACAAATAACCATATTCTAAGAAACTATATTTAATATCTTTATCTGCGCAATAATACATTTCTACTTTTGTATTTGCTGGTAAGTTAAATGTTAAAGCATCTACACCATTTTTTTCACCAAAACGTTTTCCAAATTCATTTAAATTATCTAAATAAGTTGTTGATAATGGCTCAGTCCCTTTATATATTGCAATTTCAATTCTATTAGTAAAATCTTTATGGCCAGCATATGTATAATCATCCGTAGAATATAAAGCCATATCTAAATATACTTTTTCATTACTACCATCTATTGCCTTTGAAAACACATAATGGTTACTTCCACGCGTATTATAAGTATAAATAGAATTGTCATTATTTCTAACAACAGTATATCCTTTTTCAGTTCTATACTTTGAACGCAATTCGGAAAAAATATCACTATTAGTATTTATCGTAACACAGGCAATATGCTCATCATTTTTATATTCTTTTCCAGCATAACTTGTTAATTCAAAATAGTTTAAGTCTGCATCATATACGCCATCCATTTGAATAAAGTCATCGACATTGAAGAATGGTAAAGAATCACGTAATTGCTCTTGAACAGTTCTATAATAAATTAATTCTCCTTTATATATCCACATATTGAAGACCATATCGCCATCTTCACCTAAAGTATTTTCTTCAGCAAATAAATCTACATAAAAATTATCCTTTTGATAAATAGTATGTCTACGCTTATATCCATCTCTAATTTCATTAATTTTCTTAAAGCCAATACTTTCAATATTACTAATTTGCGTGTCATACTCAGATTTAGACATAGAAGAAGATTGATAATATACTCCAGATGTTTTGCCTTCTTTTCCATACATTTCTTCTAAGCTCATCGCAGTATGTCCGCCAAAACGATAGCAAGAAAAGTCAGTTAATTTTGCAAATTCAAAATCTTTAATGCCAACAACTTTTTCAACTTTTTCAGTTGGAGAAAGTTGTAAAGAGATAGAACTTTCAGATCCATATTCTAGTTTTACAGTATAAAAATATGTTGGATCAACTCTAATAATAAATTTATCTAGTAATACTTCTTTAGCATCTTCATTACCATATATTCCATATCCTTTCAATGATTGAAGAATTCGATTCTTTTCTTCAAGTTGCATATTTGTTGGTAAGACCAATTTCATATGATAATAATCTTTTTTATCACTAGAAGGTATTGCTGGACAAATCATATCTATTTCGATGCTTTTATTTTCTATCAAATTGCTTTCAAAATCTTCATAAATGTAGGCTGCAGTTGAATAAATAGAATCTCCAAACACTGGTGATTGAGAGAAAAAATTCGCGGCATAATAGCCAGAACCATAAAGATCGGCAATTGGCTCTTCATCAAAATATGGAAAATAATCTTGTTCATCAATTACAGTAAATGTTGCATCTTTAATTAGTGAAACATAATTATCACAAGCTATTGTTCCTTTTACTTTTATAAGTTCATTTATTTTTGGTAATGTATCTTTTTTCGATAACTGAACTTGAATTCCTATATTACCTAATGTAAGACTTTCTGCACTAATATAAACATTGTTATTAGCATCGAAGGATGATACTACACCTTCAACTACAACTTGTTCATCTTTATAAAAAGGAATATATGTTTTCTTATCTTCTGCAAAATACCCCATCTTCAAGTCATATAAACGTGTATTAATTTTTCTTCCTTCTTGATTCCATAATTTATATGGTTCATATTCTTCTATATTAAATGTTGAAAAATAAACTTCGCCTAATGAATACATATCTGCAGTTGTTTTTTCATAAGGAATAAAGCAAGATATGCGTCCATCATCACCAATAACAATTTCAAAATAGTTGGCATAAGATAAGTTTTTATTTTGAAAATAATCTTTAAGATGAGAAGATAGATCTTTTACTGAACAACAAAATGTATTGTCGCTGATTCTTACAAAATCGTCAGCGTATACCATCATAATATCTAAAAAATTCACGGCATATAAATATGCTTTTTGATCAACTAAGCCATTTCTACCTAAGACATCTATTTTAGTTTTAGAAATCAAATCACTATCAATTGATATAACATCAAAAGCATGAACATATCCAGGATCATCTTCAATCACTATGTATCCGCCCATATTGGGTGCATAATAATAAAAGTTGTCACTAAATACTTGGAAAGTCATAAATGAATCATCAAAAGTTTTTGTTTGCAAAGTATATTCCCTTGTATTTGCAATAGCGTCTTTTAAAGAAATTTTACTAACATCTATTGATGAAGAAGTCGAAATAGAGTTAGAACTTGAAATAGAATTTCTTTGATTATTACAAGCAGTTAACATAATTGATAAAGTTACTGGTAATAAACATAATTTTAAAGCTTTTTTCATACCTTATTCCCCCTTATAACTTATAGTAAGTGTGGCATATTCACTTGTTAATTTATCTACTGAAATAGTAAAATCAATTGCTTTACCATTATTCCAATTACCATTTAATAAATATGGAGATGTTGATGAATCAAAGACATCGCCTTCATAAAACAATGAATCATCATCAGCACTTTCTCCAGCTTGTAATTTGTTATATTGCTTATTTTCAATTAAAGCAACTTGCTTATATCTTCCTTGTCTAGAAGCATCTGTTCTAGAATCTTGGTTATTGTTAGATGCTCCTATTAAATAATATATATCGCTGTCATAACTTTCAGGTATTTCGTTAACATATTCATCAAATACAACTGCATATTGAGTTTTGTCATAATGACATTTAGCAATACGGCTATCGACATGATATATTTTAATTCCGCTTTTACTAAATCCTATAGGTCTATTATCATATTTGTTTTTAGCGTCCAATTCATTTAATCCAGTTGGAGTATAATATTCAATTAATAAATATTCATCCAAAGAAGAACCATTCCAATTATCATTAATTAAAATTGCTTCTGGATATTTACTTGATGTTTTTAAATTGATTTGACATGAATTAGTAACAACATATG
>CAKPJO010000116.1 GCA_934162685.1 uncultured Bacilli bacterium
TGCGTACCATTGGTACTTCATATTTTGATGTAAATGTTCATTTAATAATTTGTCTTTAGCAATATTAGTAGCTTCATAGTCAACCCATTCAGTCTTAAGTTCAGCTTTTTGTCCGCCACCATTAGCCATCATAGTAACACCACCAAGGATACATTCACCTGGTAAGAAATAGTTTTGACCATTAACCATATCAGTAGAAATTAATCCTTTGTAGCCCCATTCTTTTCTTAAAATATTTTGCATTAATCCTTCGTGACCGTTTAAATTAGAACAACCGATTCTATTGAAAGCAGTCATAGTAGCTAAACATTCACCAGATTCATATGCCTTTTGGAATGATCTTAATTCTGTTTCACGAGCTGTTTGTTCAGTCATGTATTCAGAAAGACCGTATCTATTATATTCAATTGCATTAAATGCAAAGTGTTTTGGACCAATTAAACAACCGAATTCTCTTCCGCCTGCTACCATTTGTTCTAATGAGTAAGCAGAAAGGATTGGATCTTCTGTAAAGTATTCGTGAGTACGTCCTTCATATGGTGCACGATGTAAGTTAGCACCACCAGCCCAAATAACTGCACCGCCATTCCAAATTGAATGGTTACCAATTAATTGTCCAGCTCCTCTTTGAATATCTTTATCAAATGTAGCAGCAATTAATGGTGCGTTAGGCATAGAAGCTTTATAACCAGTCCAAGTTGTTGCTTGTTCTTCACTTAATTTATAAGGTGAATCATCTAAAATAGCATAACCTTGGTTGACACCGAATGATGAGAATCCATTAGGACCATCAGCTTGTCTATTTCTTGGGTTACCAATTGCATCAATTGTCCAAGTTGTGTTACCACCAACAGCAATAATCTTAACAGCGTCATCTAATTCGATTTGATTAACGAATTCATCCCATCTAATATCATCCCATTTTGCTTCCTTCATGTCAGCAAGAGTATAACTAGTGTCTTTTGAACCCCAAACTGTATCAACTTCATCATTTTTTTGAATAACGTGTTTTTTATTACGTAATTCTTTAATCATATCTGCGTTTGGTGTAACTACTTGCCTTGTTGGATATGTAGAAGCCCAATCATTTCTTGATAAATATGTAACAGCACCAGGTTGATAGTAATTTAAGTCAGCATTATCTAATTGGTTTTGAATTAATACTTTTCCGCCTTTAGATCTACCAAATAAAGACGAATTAGAAGATCCGTAATTTTTAACAATAGCGTTACTAGCATTACCATTTACATCCATTCCATCAGCGGTAGTTTTACCCATTTTAGCTAGAACGTTATTTACAGCTTCATGAGCGCCATTACCAACAGCGAAATAATAATCGCCTTCTGCTAAAACATATCCGCCTTTTACACCATCATGTTCTAATTCATTATCATATGATGTAGCATCTGATAAATCAGCAGTAATTACAAATTGTTTTGTATCTCCTGGTTCAATCATTGTTGTCTTTTTATAATCTAATAATTGAATAGCAGCTTTCTCAAGCTTATCATTATTTTTTCTTGGTAAAGAAACATATAATTCAATTGCGTCTTTTCCTGCTACTGAACCGGTATTTTTAACATCAACAACAGCGGTAACCACTTTGTCATGAGTATTGAAATCAATACTTCTTAATTTTTGTTCAAATGTAGTATATGATCCGCCATAACCGAATGTATAACTTACTTCATCATTATAAACCCAAGAAGTTGCGCCTTCTTTTGCTCCAGTAGATGAAGAAGCATTTGAAGAAGGATTAACAACTGTATCGAAATATCTTGTTTCATAATATTTATAACCAGTATAAATGCCTTCTTGATAAACTGTATAAGCTGAAGCTCTTAAGTTATCAGCACTAACAGCGGTCCAACCATCTTTATTGTTAGTAATATGATCTTCTTCTTTTGTGGCAATTTCATCTAGATTGCTATAAGAGAAAATACCCCAGTTTTGTGCAGCAGGTGATACAGAAATATCACTTGCATAAGTGTCTGGTAATTTACCAGAAGGATTAATTGTACCATCTAATAGTTTTGGTACAGCATTCATACCATATGTACCAGTTGTGCCAATCCATAAAATAGCATCAACACCATCATCACGTTTAACTTCATCAATTTCCATTGGTGAGTTAGAGTTAATTAAAACGATAACTTTATCACTTTGAGCTTTAGCCATATTTATCATTTCACGTTCTCTATTTGATAAACCTAATGGATCTTTAGCTCCTTCGTTATTTTCACCTGCGCCAATATTAGATACACCAGCTTCACCAGGTAAGTAGTCACGGCCTTCTGAGTTAATTCTACCTAATACAACGATAGATGTTTTGTAGTCACCGAAAGTTGTTGTGGTAATTCCAGATTTTTGTGCTTCTAATTCTGATAAGCCTACTTCATTAATATCAAATTTGTACTTAGCAACAGCAGATTCATTAATCATACCGAATCCGCCACTAATTTTACTAGCAGCACGATAAGTCTTATTACCATTTTTATCTGTGTCTACTTTATAAGCTTCTGCCATATCTTGGTTAATTTCATAACCATCCTTAGTCAAAGCACTAACTAAGTTTGCGGTTTCATAGCCTGGGATAGTTACGTTAGCAGCGCCAGATCCCATTTGTCCGCCAAGAATGTTTGAATAAGCAATTTTACCAACTAATGTAACTTTCTTTTCAGATGTTTTTAATGGTAATGCGTTATCCTTATTTTTTAATAATACAGCACCTTCACCAGTAACTTTTTCGCCATATTCCATATCAGCTTTAGCTAAATCTTCTGGTGTGTTGTATGTTGATTTGTAATTATACTTATCAACATCACTTCCGCCTTCAACTTTTACAACTTTAGTAGATGAAGTGTGGAAGAATTCGTCCATGTAGCTAGAATATTCTTTTGCGATTACTTGACCAATTGTTGTAACGGCTAGTAATGCTCCAGAGATACTTGCAATACCACGGAATAAATTAGTCTTACTTTTTTTCATGTTTTCCCCTCCATTTTGGAAAATAATTTTTTTAGAGTTTTCTTTTGCCTCCAAGATACTTAAACCCATCGTATCTTTTGTTAAACTTGGCTATTAAAGTTTAACGGAACGACAGCAAAAGCTGTAAGCGATTACATTATACATATAAAAGTATTCTCATCTTAATTTTGTCCTATTTTGTCATTTTTTAGTCCTATTTGGAGCGCTTACATTTTAATAAAACATGCATTTTTATCATTTATCTTTATAAAAGATAGTTTAGACAACTCTTAATTTTTCATTTTGTTTTAAATAACTCTTCTTTTCATCTTTTTTTTACTCTATAATGAAATTTAAGAAAGCGCAGTTGATGAAAATGATGGAATTTTTCTATAAATATGGACTTGTACTTGAGCTTTTTGCCGCTTTGTTCTTGTTCACTATTAATTTAAAAAGAAGAAAACATTACGTATTACGTTATCTAATGCTCGCTTTAGCTATTGCCTTATTTTGTTTTATAAGATCAATTTTCCCATCTGATACAATTATTGCTAAAATAGTTTCTTATATCATTCTTTATATTGTTTGCTTTGCCATAAATTATTTTATTTATGACGCTCCATTAAGAATTATTGTGTATTGCACCATTAGTGGTATTGTTGCACAACATACTTCTTACGTGTTATCAGATTTTATTAGAAGCCTCGTTACTGGACATAGTAATTTAATTATCGGCAATGTTGTTTATACTATTACTACCATTATTCTTTATGCCACATTATTCTTCTTATTTTCTTATAAGCAAGATCCACGTGATTTTATCAAATTACAACGTGGCACTATTATTTTTAGTACTATCATCATCTTTATCATTAGCGTTGTCGTATTACAATATTTTGAATTTTATCGAAGCGAGATAACGTTTCATTCCAATATTATATTCGTTGTGTTAGATGTAACGTGCTGTATAACTATTTATCTAATTCAAAAAATCAGTTACATATCCGCTCGAAATACTGTTGAAACTGAAATAGTAAAAAGTCGTTTAAGTCAATACGAATCATTACAAAACATTATCGAAGTAATGAACATTAGAATTCATGATTTAAAACATCAAATCCATCAAATTGAACAAGATAGTAGCGTTTCTCCTGAAATAATTAAGCAACTAAATGAAACAATTTCCAAATATAAAAGCTTCTCTAGATGTGGAAATGAAATTATTGATACGATTTTAACAGAGAAAAACATTCGTTTTGAAAAAGAATCCATTAAATTTACTTATCCATTAAATGGTAAGTTGTTCGATCGTTTTTCTACGCAAGATATTAACTCTATTTTTGGCAATGCTCTAGATAACGCTATCGAATTCTTAATTACATTACCGGAAGATAAAAGATTTTTAACAATTCGCTCATATGAAATTGGTGATTTGGCAAAAGTATCATTTGAAAACACCTACATAGGCACTCCAAGTTTTAATAAAGATGGATTATTAAATACCACTAAAGAAAATACTATTTATCATGGCTTTGGTTTAAAATCCATTCGTAATACAATAAAAAAATATAATGGCAGCATGACTATTACCATTGAAAATGATACATTTAAGTTGCAATTACTATTCCCAAAATATAATAATAGTAATAAAGTAAAGGAGCAAAACTAACATGAAAGTAGCTATTATAGAAGATAATAATGAATATTCTGAAACTTTAAAAAATTACATAGAACAATACGCTAAAGAAAATTCACTTAATATTGCTCTTTCTATTTTTCCTAATGGTGAGCGCATTGTTAATGATTTTAAATCTGATTACGATATCATATTTATGGATATCGAAATGCCTGTTATGGATGGTATTGAAGCAAGTACAAAAATCCGAGAAATAGATTCAGAATGTATAATTATTTTTATTTCCAATTATACGCAATACGCTATTAAAGGATACGCTGTTAATGCTTTAGATTATTTAACAAAGCCTTTAGAATACACTTTATTTAAAAATACGATGTCAAAAGCTATTCTTAAAGTACAATCAAAACAAAATAAATCTATTTTTATTCAATCTAGTAGCGAAACTTATCGCATTGATATTAATGAAATTATTTATATTGAAGTATATAAACATCGTGTTACTTTTCATACTACTAAAGATAATTATGATATGCGTGGCACACTTCAAGATGTGGAAAAACAACTTCCAAATAATCAATTTGTCCGTTGTAATTCTGGTATTATTGTCAATTTAAAATATGTAACAGGCATATCAAAAGATTCATTAATCATTTTTGATGAAGAACTTCCAATTGCAAGATC
>CAKPJO010000117.1 GCA_934162685.1 uncultured Bacilli bacterium
AATATTTCTTCTTTGTAGTCATGGCCTGTTGATTCAATAACTTCATATTTTTGAAGATACCCGCATACAACACAAACAGTATTAATTCTTCCATCTTCCGTACATGTAGGCTCTTGTCTAACATTTGTAAAACTATGTTGTCCCAATTTATCTTTTTCTTCACATTGTCCATCACCATTTAAGCATTTATGCCAATGGTGTGTGCCGTTATTTTCCCAAAGTGAAGAAAAATTATGATCATTAGTTTTTCCTAAATTACGATGAGTAGTAAAACCACATACAAAGCATTTATAGTCTTGATGGCCATCTTGATAACAAGTTGATGGTCGGTTATATTCGCAATCTACTTCTTCATAATTATGAGCAACTGCAACTTTTTGATTGCATTTTTTGCAGTTATAATAATGACCACTTTGTGTTTTACTTACAATCGCGGAATAATCTAAATCATGACCACTTGCCTTAATCACTTCTTCATAAGAATACCCACAAATACAAGTGAATTTTTTCTTTCCATCTGCTTCACAAGTTACTTCTTTCACTATTTCTTCAGTGAATGTATGATTAACTGGATTGGTATGACTTTCTTTACATATTTCACAAACTTGCCAATGCGTATTTTCATTATAATTATACTTGTTATAATTATGATTCGTTTTTTCTAGAATGACTTCTTTAGTCTTTTCACATACACATCGATATATTTCTTTTCCTTCAACTAAACAAGTTGCATTTGTTTTACTTACCAAAGTAGCGTAATTATGTTTTTCTTTTTCACTTACATAATCACACTTTTCACATTTTTGATAATGTTCATCTTCTTCAACCACAAATTTTAAAGTATGCGGTAATTTTGTAATTACCTCCGTATAAGAAAAGTCACAAGAATCGCAAGTAAAAGTTCTTATTCCTTCTTCTTTACAAGTTGCCTCTTTAGTAATAACAGGTGATCTAAAATTATGCTTATGCTCACTTGAACTTATGGAATCATTATTTGAATTAGAGGAATTATTATTACATGATCCTAATAATCCACTAGTAAAAACAAGCATCCCAATTGATAAGAATTTTAATATTTTTTTCATAAACTACTCCTATAACCAAAGAAATTATATAATTATTAAACGTTTAAAACAATATAAAACAAATTATAATTTTATTAGTCAAATTAAAAGCCCTATCATTGTTGATAAGGCCATTAAAACTAATCTAATTTTATTAAATCACCAATTAATCCAACATGAGCATTTTTATTTTTTGCTTCAAATGAATCAGTTCTCGCAATTAACCATTTATTCGTTTGATATAACATTGGATCAAAATCAGAAGTTAAACTACCAACATTTGTTCCTTTTGGAAGTGCGACTAACATGATGAATCCTTCTTCACTTGCGTGACAAGGAGCAAAATGTAAAGTCGTTGAATATATTTCAACTGCAATTCCTTTAGGTACTAAGAATGCCTCAGCGTTTTTAGAATCATATTGTCCATTTTTTATATCTTCTACTTTTCCTAAGACAAGAATAAAATCTTCATTTGCCACATTAACTTCGCTACTTTTATGATATTCCAAGCAGTATACACATTTATTATGTCCTGAGCAAAATCCAAATTGAATTGGCATATTACCAAACATATTTTTACTAGCAAATTCGAATTCAATTGTATTTTCTAGTTCTTCGTCGCTTGCGCGATACATAACCCGATTAGCTGGGCATTCTTTTGTTTTTAAAATTTCTAAAGTTTTAGTAAATGGATAATTAATTATTTTTCCAAATTTAGCAAACTTTTCATCATAAATTGAATTTATTTTCATAAGTAATTTTTAAATAATTCCCGCATGTTTTTTAAAATGAGACGCACTCTATTTCTTGTTCTTCCTCGACGTGTTGGTCCATAAATGGATACACCAATAGAAATTTTTCCACCGAGATCTTTAATAAAATGTATTGTGGTTTCATATTCATCAAGAATACCAAATATTTCATTATAATCTTTATCATATTTTATATTATTATAATGATTATTTTCAAAGAATTCTTTAACAATTTTTGCACAATTATCCACATTTGTTTTCACTTTTATGGGATGCAAAGATGAATCTCTACTATCTTCATCGCTCGTGGAAAAAGTCTCAAATATAGCTAGTCTCATAGCGGCCTCCTTTTTTAGATTCTATTTGTTGTTGTCGGATCAAAGAAATGAATCTTATTCATATCAAATTGATAATCTAATTTATTCCCCGGATTAATCTCATTCGCGGAACTTGTCTTAATCACAACACGTTGCCCACCAATATAACCATAAACAATTAATTCGTGACCTAATAATTCTGATACATCACATTCAATATTAATATCAGTGCCAGGATTTTTATTACTAATATCTTTAGTAATATAAATATCTTCTGGACGAACACCTAAAACAACTTCTTCTAAATTGTTTAATTGTGCTTCGTGTTCATTAGTTAAAGCATCCATGTTTTCTTTAAATCTTTTGTCAAGTTCTTCAAGATGTTTTTCACGTGCTTCTAATTTCTTTTTATGATCACTAGGAATTACTTGGTTAACTAGTGCTTCTTTATCATGTTCATATTCAGTTTTTAAAGTTTCTAACTCATTTTCAAATTTTTCGTTAATATTTATTTCTTTATTTTTAATAAAGTTCTTTAACATATTAGCTTTTTCTTTATCTAAAGCAATTTTAACTTCCGAATTTGTGTTTTCATCTTTAATAACGAAATTATTTTTAACTAGTTTACCTTTAAAGAAGTTCATGGCTGGAGAGCCAATAAATCCCCCAACAAATATATTTGCCGGTGTATTATATACTTCTCTTGGTGTACCGATTTGTTGGATATAACCATCTTTCATAACCACAATACGACTTGCCATTGTCATGGCTTCAGTTTGGTCATGAGTAACATAAATTGTGGTCGCTCCAACACGTTTATGAATTTTAGCAATTTCTGTACGCATTTGGACACGTAACTTAGCATCTAAGTTACTTAATGGCTCATCCATTAAGAATACTTTTGGATTTCTAACAATGGCTCTACCTAAAGCTACACGTTGTCTTTGTCCACCAGATAATGCTTTAGGTTTACGATTTAAATATTGTGTTAAGCCTAAGATTTCTGCGGCTTCTTCAACACGGCGAGCAATTTCTTCTTTTGGTACTTTTTTAAGGCGAAGACTAAATGCCATGTTTTCATAAACAGTCATATGAGGATAAAGCGCATAATTTTGGAAAACCATCGCGATATCACGATCTTTAGGCTCTAAATCATTTACTAATGTATCCCCAATATAAAGTTCTCCACTAGTAATTTCTTCTAGTCCTGCGACCATACGGAGTGTGGTAGATTTACCACATCCAGAAGGTCCAACGAATACAATGAATTCTTTGTCTTGTACTTCTAAATTAAAGTCAAAAACAGCTTGTACATTGTTATCGTAAATTTTATTAATATTTATAAATTTTAATGTTGCCATAATTACGCTCCTTATAATTTCATACCGGTTGTTGCAATACCTTCAACAAAGTAATTTTGGAAGATTGCATAAAGAATTAAAATTGGTAAGATTGTTAAGATACTACAAGCCATAATAGCCGGATAGTTCTTACCCGCAAAGTCTTTAAAATTTGCCACTACTAATTGAAGAGTATACATATCTGGATTTTGTATATAAATATAAGGTCCTAAATATGTATTGTAATGAGCAATGAATGATAATAACCCTTGAGCTAATAATGCTGGAACAATTAATGGCAAAATAATTTTAATGAAAATTGTAAACCATGATAGTCCATCCATTTTAGCTGATTCAATAAGGCTATCTGGAATTCCATACATAAATTGTCTTAAGAAGAATATCGTTGAAGCACTTCCCCATAAACCCGGAACAATTAATGGAAGGAATGTGTCAATCCACCCAAATGAATCATACATAAGGTAATGTGGTACTAATAATATTGTACCAGGAATCATCATTGTGAAAATCAAAATATTAAAGAAAGTTTTACTTAATTTAAATTTTATTTTAGCAAAAGCGAAAGCCGCTAGAGCGGAGAAGAATAATGAGACCACTGTTGGGACTACTGAAACAAGCATTGTGTTTAGAAACCCTGTTAAAATAAGTGGCACACCATTGCTATCAACATAGGCAAATACTTCTTTATAACCTTGTAGTGAAAATCCATCTTTTGCACCAATAATTGTGAAAGCATCTGACATTGCATCACTTTTAGTTTTAAATGAAGTAATAACAATAATTAAGAATGGAAGAATTACTACTAACGAGGCAAATATTAATCCGGCATATATAAGTGTAAGATTAATTTTCTTTGAACGTGATTTATTCTTCTTCTTTTTTGGGGTAACAGTTCTTTGATTTGACATTACATTACTCAACATCATAGTTCACCCACTTTTTCGATAACCAGAAGTTTAATCTAGTTAATAAGAAGATAAATAAAGCAAGAATCATACTAGCAGCACATGCCACACCCATTTGTGGTGATCCTCTAAATGCTTTATTAAAGATATAGAAGACAATGGTCATACATTTTTCGCCACCGGCATTAATAACGGAAATTCTGGTAAATTCTTGGAATATACCAATTAATCCCATAACTAATACATAGAATATCGTTGGGGTAATTGATGGAATAGTGACATGAAAGAATACTTGAATTGGATTTGCTCCATCAATACGCGCTGCTTCTTTTAATGAATTATTAACATTAGTAATCGCGGCAGTAAATAATAAGATACGGTAACCACTAACAGACCAAAGTCCCATAATCATAATTGCCCAAATAAAGTATTTTTGATCAGCAAACCAAGCAATATCTAAGCCAAACACTTTGTTAACTAAGCCATAGTTAGCGTCAAGTAACCAGTTCCACATAAATGTTGTCGCCGCCACTGAACAAACATAAGGAATAAATAATATTACTTTAAAAGCTTTAGTAAATTTAACTTTCTTAGAAAGTAATTCCGCAATAATAATTGATAAAATTATAGAAATTGGTAATTCTAGAAATAAAATGAAATTATTTTTAAGTGCCTTATAGAAATAAGCATCGCTAAATACTACTTTATAGTTATGTAATATGTCATTAAACGAATAAAACTCCGCACCTTCAAAGTTTATACCTGGCATATTCATAAATGACATAACTACTGCCATTCCTAAAGGGATAATTGTGAAAATAAGTAGGCCGATGATGGGAAGAGAAGTAAAAAGTGTCCCAGTCAACTCATTTTTTAAC
>CAKPJO010000118.1 GCA_934162685.1 uncultured Bacilli bacterium
GTGGCGAATGTTTTGTCATATCCATTAGGAATAAAAATAGGATCATAGCCAAAACCTTCTTTTCCTGAAGGAAAGTTAGCAATATGCCCGCGACAAATACCCTCGAAAAATAATGGCTCTTTTTCTAGATTTAATAAAGTGATAACACAATGAAATTGAGCATTACGATTAGACTTATCGTTAAGCATTTCAAATATAGAAATAAATTTTTCTTCATAACTATGTCCTTGCATAAATCTCGCAGAATGAATGCCGGGAAATCCATCTAGGCTATCAATTTCTAAACCAGAATCATCTGCGATTACAGGGTAGTTAGTTAATTTTGCAATAGCGTTAGCTTTGATAAAAGAATTGTCTTTAAATGTTTCTCCATTTTCTTCTGGATTAACATTAATATTTAAATCTTTAAGTGAGAGTATTTTTACATTTGGATAATCAACAAATATTTCTTTAAATTCTTCAATTTTGTGTGGGTTATTACTGCTAATAACAATATTTAATTCTTTTTTCATATTATTTGTCTCCTTGTTGAACTTACGATTTTTTTCGATGTTTATTTTATTTTTTATGGCGTTTTTATAGTTGTTACGCGCTAATAACTTTAAATCATCGTTTTCGTTATTTTTCATTATTTATCACCGATATGAATTATAACATAGTTCGATGAATTTTTTTAGATAAAGTGCTTTTATTAAAATGTGTTCGAATTAAAAGAATCGAACTATTTGGTTATGTTTGATTCTAACTATTAACTTTTCCCTTACAATTCCCTTACAAGTAACAAAAAAGCCCGATAGAATCGGACTTAATTAACGAATGGAGCAGGCGACGGGAATCGAACCCGCATAATCAGCTTGGAAGGCTGATGTTCTACCACTGAACTACGCCTGCATATTTACTGGCGGACCAGACGGGAATCGAACCCGCGGTCTCTTCCGTGACAGGGAAGCATGTTAACCGCTACACCACTGGTCCATGCAACTCAACTTGCTATGCTAGTAAATATTACCACATTAATAAGAAAAATCAAGATATTTTTTGAAAAAACCTAAAAATTCTTGTCAATAATGTTTTTCAAAGATTTTTGAGGCATAAAACCTACTTGAGTATGTTGTAATTCACCATCTTTGATAAATAATAAAGTAGGAATAGAAGCAACATTATATTGAGCGGCTATTTCTCCTAGTTCATCAACATCAACTTTTCCAATATTGATAGAGCCTTGATATTCATCGTCAATATCTTCAAGTACAGGTGTCATCATACGACATGGTCCACACCAGGTGGCAAAGAAATCAATGATTACATTGCCTTTTGAAATGAATTCTTTGAATTCTTGTTCGTTTTGAATGTGTTTAATCATTTTAATAATTCTCCTTCTATAGTAAATAAAGTATTCCAAATATGATAAGCAAATGAAGAGGATAAAATAAATAGTTAAATATTTTAAACCATTTGGAAGTATATCCTTGCTTACCACTATATAGTATAACAAATATTATTGATATAATGCTATAATCTTGCACTGACATTACTAATTGACTTTGTAAATATGGTGAAAATTTACAAATTATATAAAAAATTAAATTAGTAATACATATCATTAAAGCATACATGACATTAATATCATTTTGGTAATAAGTAGTGGTTTTATAGTCTTCGTATTTGATTAGAAGTTTATTGGCTTTTGATTTAGCATAATAGTTAGCTAATAAGTAACCTACATACATTAAGACAATCATGCTTATTCCATAAAAACTATAACTAGGCTTAATAAAATATGGTGTATTTGGAAATTGAATAAGAGTGACAATTCCCGCAACTGGAATTGCAAGTAGTGATTTTAAATTTTTAAAAGATATAAAGTAGATTATTAGAGCGCCTAATGCTAAATCAATAAAGATATTTCCTGAAACGTAACTTGTTATTTTAAATACATCTACGATTAAGAAAATACCTAAACTAACAGCAATTAACATAGCAAATAATCGCAATAAATATTTTTCTTTATTTTTAGTATGAATCATTCCTTCGACTATTCCTAATGCAAAAAGCGGAAATGATATACGCCCAATAATTCTTAAAGCCCAATATAATGTAGAAGATGTATCAAGGAAAGAAAATATTCCCATTGCTAGAGCTACGTGATCAATCACCATGGTAACAATAGCAATTATTCTTATCCAAAAACTATTTAATACTTGATAATTTTTCATTAGATTAATCCACCTATAAATGAGACTAAGTTATTGAATGCATGCGCAGTAATAGAAGTTGATAATGATTTAGAATAATCATAGTAGAAGCATAATAGAAGACCAGCAGCAATATAAGCCGGAAGATTAATTAATTCGATAAGCATTTGATCACCAGCTGCTCCAAAATCGAAATGAATAAGTCCAAATATTAATCCACAGATAATATAAGCCGCGACACGTGAATATTTTTTAATTCCACCAAATATACCAAAGCGATAACCAATTTCCTCGGTAAAAGGTGCAAAAATAACACTCATAAAGAATGTAAGCACTGGTTGTTCCGCCATTCCTTGGTTTAATAATAATTGATTGTGATTGGGTGTATACTCTAAGTTTAGGTTTTCACAAATTATACTTGCGATTTTGCCCCAAAAACCAGTTATCACTACAAGTGCAATGCCAAATACAATTCCATATCCAATATTTTTTAATGATTTAAATTGTTTAAAAAGATCTTTAAGTAAGATGTTAAAAAGGTAAGCTGCTAAAGCTATTGCTGTTAATCCGTACCCTACAGTATAATGAACCATCATTTGTGAGGCTTCTGTTAATTGACTGATACTAGGTATAAGTCCTAGTAAGATAGAAGATAGGCTAACAAATAAAGATAGCCCTAAGAAACTAATTATATAGGCGAGGAAATGATGAAGTATACTTATATTGTCGCTTTTTTCATTATTCATAGTGTTTTTTCCTTTCGTAAGTTTATAATTATAGTATACTTATGAACAAATATTTGCAATTAAAAACAAGTTAATTTAAAAAGGTCATATATTTTGATAAATATATGATATAATAAATCAATCTTAAATAAGTCAAATCTTAGGAGGTATGGTGTATGGATATATGTAATTTTTTAGTAACATTACCTGATATTAGTGCTAGTCAAATAACAACAATAAGCAATATTGTGTTTTTTGTAATAATTGGCATGATTATTATTGGTGGAATAGTTGGATTATTTCGAGGAGTTTGGAATTCAGGATTTAGACTTATTTTTGTTGGAATACTTGTAATTCTATCTTATATATTAGCTGGCGTAATTGGAGATGCAATTGCGAATATTGATTTGTCGGGCCTTAATCTAGGACCTATTAATATAGCAGAGCAGCAAGTAGATATTACAACAATTAAAGATACACTAATAAAAGTTATAGCGGCTTATGGTACTTCAAGTGGAGGAACGATAGAGAAGACACTTGCGGATACTAAAACATTAAATTTAATTACTGAATTAGCAATGATGATAGTGCGTTTATTAACTTTCATTATTTTAGCAGTTGCGGTTATAGTAGTGGGTAATGCTCTTGCAACAGTCTTATACCATGTTTTATTTAAGCATTTTATTAATAAGAATTTACGTAAAAAAGTAAAATTACGTTTAGTAGGATTTGCCTTAGGACTAGTTAAATCAGCAATGGTTATGTCAATGTTTATTGTTCCTTTTAGTGGATTACTAAATAGTTTATCAAGTGCATTTAAAAAGACAGATGAAAATGGTATTGCGCTTGATTCTGATTTATATAAACAATTATCTGGTTGGATTGATGCTTACGATAATTCAATGCTAGCCCAAGGATTATTTGGATGGACAAGCGATAGTGATGGTAAAACAATAGATATGAAATTATTAGATGTTATCACTGGAACAAAGGATTCAACATTTAAATTAACTGATGAAGTAGGCACCATTACTCAAGTGGCAATGACTTTGATTGGCAGTAATGCTATTACCGCTGAAGAAAAAGATGGCTCAATGACCGCGGTCATAAATGGTTCAATTCTTTTCGACGCCCAAATGGTTTCTGTTATCATCCCTTTAATTGCTTCTTCATCATTATGTACTCAATTATTACCAATTGCCGCTGAAGTGGCACTTAGCAGCGATCAAGTTTCAATATATGTTGATGCTTCTAAAATTGATTTATCAGCAATTGATTGGAAAAATGACTTAATGGTTTTGAAAGATTTCTATAATGATATTTATGAAGAAGGAATTATTGATTCAGAAACATTACAAAATCCAACTTTAATGGCAAAAAGAATTTATGATGTTAATAACGAACAAATTCGTACAAGCATAAAAGATGCTTTTAAATTATTTGATGATGTTGGGGTGTTAAATCAAGTATTACCATCATTTATATATACACTTGCTAATACGGAAGATGAAAATGGTAATAACACTATAGGCGATTTCTTACCTACTGATTGGGAAGATTATAAGAGTATAAAATGGGGTAGTGAATTAGCTAATTTATATGATGCAACATATCGCTTAAATAAAGCTACTGATAACGCTATTCTAGATTATGTGATGAATAATGATGATTCTAATAAGAAAGAATCTAAAGTAAGAAAACAAAATGATGGTGAAACTAATGATGCCATGTCTAAACTTATTGATAAGATATTTGAGCATTCATCTAGTATAGTACCTATTATTATTGGATTAAGAGATGCAGATGGAAACGTCATTAACGTTGATGCTAATGGCTTTACTAATAAAACAGATGAAAATGGTAATGCACTTGATAGTTGTTTATTAGATAGTGTTTTGTTATCTCGTTCTATAAATAAGATACTTTTATCAACGAGCAAAATGTCTATGGATGCTTTGGCAAAATCATTAGAAGTTGAAGTATCTTCAGATAAATTAGAGGAAACAATTAAAAATATTAATGGCATAAAAGAAGTTAAAGAGGAATTAGGTTATTTGCTTGATGTTGTTACAAGTATTGCTGATGATGATACGCTTTTGCCTATTTTAAAAGGAGAAAACATTGAATATTCTGACGAAATTTGTGAGGCTTTAAAAGTACCAGCAAGTAAAGTAACAAAATCTAGTATTCTAACTTCATCAATGCCTTCTATTTTAAAAGCAGTGTTTACAAAAAATGAAGATCAATTAACGGAATTTGGTATATCTATTGACTCTTTGAATTTTGAA
>CAKPJO010000119.1 GCA_934162685.1 uncultured Bacilli bacterium
AACGCCGAACCAAAAGCGATGGTATTTTGGCATTCTTTTGCGTATGTTCCTCCTCCAATAGTTTTAATTGGGGTAATATAATCATGAGTTACATCTTGATATGCTTTTAATAAAGTTGTAATCATTGGAGACTTAGGATCAAATAATAAACATTTTGATTCACTAAGTAGTGTAGTTTTCATTGGTAATTTTTTGTTTAAAGAAATAATTACTTTTTTAATATCAACATTTTCTGGATATCTAAAGTTAATAGACATATTAAATACATTATCTTTATAACTAATTAATCCGACATTGTATGTTGAATAATGTAATAATTCACTTTCAAAATATAAATCTAAATTCTTACCAAATGGATCTTGATAAGCTTTAGTAATTAACTTTAAGAATTCGTTATTATAGTGTTTTGCAATAGCGGTTAATAACACTAATCCAGCATTAACACCATTTTGTGGAAGTGAGCCATGAGATGCTTTTCCTTTTGCCACTACTTCCATTTCATTATCTAGATACTTAATTTCGTAATTTACTTTTAATTCTTTTAAAGTATTTTCAAAAGTTTCATCTTTAATTAAGCGTGCAGACGCTACATCTGGAACGGAATTGATGACTACTCCCGCATTAAACTCAAGTAAAGGTTTTAAATTAACATTAACGACTGATTCATAATTTGAAATACCTTTTTCACCATAAATAAGTGGGAAATCTCCATCTGGTGTAAAGCCATAATTTGGATTAGGTTTATGTAAATGATGGAAATAATATTCCAAGCATTTGCTACCTTTTTCTTCATTTCCGCCAATAACAAGACGAACTTGGTATTCTCCTAAATCATAATTTTCTTTTAAATATTTTAAAGCATAAAAAGCCGCCATCGCAGGACCTTTATCATCGCTAGTGCCACGTCCATACATCACACCATCTTCAATCGTGGCGCTAAATGGTGGATATTTCCAATCACCTGATACTGGTACTACATCGCTATGCGCATAAAGAGAAATTAATTTAGGTCCATTCCCTAATTTGATTTCGGTGCAATATCCATCGCACTTATCAACTTCAAATCCTTCTTTTTTAGCTAATTCTGCAATAAAAGTTAATGCTTGATAAACGCCTTCACCAAAAGGTTTATTTTCTTCACTGTGCATTGAATCATCAATGGAATTTATTTGAATCCATTTAGCTAAGTTATTAATCGCCTCAGATAAATTATTCTTAACAAATTCTTCTAGTTCCATAAGTCTTACCTCCTAATACTATGATTACTATACTTTTCTAAAGCAAATGATATGGTACTTCCTAAAGTTGAGCAAACAATTACTTCTATTAATGCATTTATTCCAACAAATACAACAAGGAACAAGAATATATTAATATTTCCATAATTTTGTACTACCCAATCATAGAAAGAAAAATACAAAACGCCAACAAATAAAATAGTATTTAATAATGAGCCGCACATATTAGCAATAACGTGCTTAAATATTGGTTTCATTTTTGTTTTATTGAGTTGATTATAAATTAAAGGAACAAATAATCCCATTAAAGTACGTGGAACAACACAAGTTACAAATGTTAATATTGGATTAATTCCTAATAATATTTCACCTAAAACTGAGCCAGTAAAGCATTGAATAAATGAGGAAATACCAAAGGTAAATCCTAATATTGTTCCAACTTTTGGTCCAAATATTATACCTCCAACAATAACTGGAATTCCAATAAGTGTCATTTCTACTGTGCCAATTTTTAAATATCCTAGAGGTGTAAATGACATAATCGCAATAAGAGCAATGAATAAGGCAATAAATGCCATAGTTTGTATTTTTTTATTTCTCATAAACATTCTTCCTATAAATAATAGCTAAACCAATGTGAACTAGGTCATAATCATAAACAAAGTTATCTAATTTGGGCATTACATGTGAATATCCACCTGTAATTACTCTTTTAACTTTGTAACCTAATTCTTCTTCCATTTTGTTAACTATGCCTTCAATCATAATTTTTTCTCCAAGTATTGTACCAGCATTAATACAATCAATCGTATTTTTATTAATTATTTTGGTTGGTACATCAAGAGAAGTTTCGCTTAAGTTAGCGGTTTTACGCGCAAGCGCCTCAATGGAAATTTTAATACCCGCTGAGATAGTTCCGCCAATATAGGCACCATTTTTATCAACGACAAGTATTTTTGAAGCTGTTCCTAAATCCACAATAACAATTGGGTAACCATATTTGGCAATAGCCCCTACGCAATCACAAACTAAATCCGCGCCTAATTCACTCGGATTATCAATACGAATTGGTAATCCAGTCTTTAATCCTGATTGCACAAATAACAATTCTTTATTAAACAAACGTTTAATAGCCATCTTTAAGTTTAAATTTAAAGATGGAACAACTGATGAACATATAATTCCTTCAATGTCATCATTTTCGATATGCTTTTTTAGAAATGTTTTAAGAATAAAAGCATACTCGTCACCGCTTTTATGGATATCAGTTGATGTACGATAAGTTTCAACAACTTTATCATCATCGATAACCCCAATAAATAGATCGGTGTTTCCTAAATCTAATGTTAAAATCACTTTAACTCTCCTTCTGCTATGGTCTAAAAGTACCATGCATTGTTATTATATAACAATAAGACTCATTTAACAAAGAAAAATACATATTAACCGCTTTAGTTAGTATGTATTTGTATCTTTTTAGATTATAAATTAAACATTTGTCACTATTCCAACAAATAAAGGAATATCATTTATGTCAGTTATAGAATAAATAAAAGGCTGATCAAGGAAGAAATTAAATTCCTTTGCGTCGTTATCTATCCCAGTAGATTTAGCTCCTTCGATTATGGTAACCGCCGCAGCCTCAACACCATCTTTATTAAAGTCAATCGCGGCTTTATGCATTGTATTTGAAACATAGAAATTTGACAGGTCATCAAATTCAATAATTCCTGTTAAATCCGCACTATTTTCATCAAATATTTTGTTAACTCCTAAGTTAATTAGTTCTTTTTTTAAATCATAACTAGACTTAACACTTAATTTCGGCATTTTAAAATTAACAGTGCCTGCCATATATTTTAATTTTTTATAATTAAATAAGTCATTCCAATTATTATTATCATTAACAAAATTTTTAAAATTAGCATCTACACTATTAGGAATCATGAAATTAACTTGAAGTCCTTGCTGAAAAGACGTAGAAAATGTAGTAGATTTCTCGGATTGATAGACACCGCTAAAAGAAACTCTAGTTGCTATAAAATCTTTTGTGTTGGTAGTTCCATAAATGTTTTTAAAGTTACTTTTTGTTTCATAAAAATCTGCTTGCCATTTTGATTTCATATAAATTGTATTAACAAGCCACATTATTCCATCATAGCCACGGAAATCTTCTTTTTTAATCTTCATTAGATTATTTGTTTTACTATTAATGTATTTAGCTAATAAATCTTTAGCACTATCAGTTTTTAAATCATCTTGATATGCTTCTGCGTAATAATAATTTGTTAATTTATCAAGATAATCTTCTTTAATATTTTTTGCATATTCGTTATCAAGCCAAATTGATTGATTAACATTTAATTGTGTTTGTTCGGTTTTAATAAATGTATTATTAAGCATTTTTTGTGTTTCGTTTTTAATATCAATAGATTCGTTAAATCCTAGAGCATTACGTAGTTCATTATAAGTATCTCCCTTCGCCCCTTCTAAAAGCATCGAGTAACAAGTGACAATACTAAGTGGAGAAAATACTTCATTATTTAGATTATTTTTAGTGATATTTTTTGCGTAATTTGCTGCAAAATTTTTAATAGCATTACTATAATCATCATTAACTTCAACTTTTTTATTATTATAAGTTCTATTTACTTCATTAAGGCAATACTTATCTGGAATATCATATTTACGATTTAAACTAACAATAGTTATTGCACTAATAACTCCAATAACAACTACACTACTAATTGGTATAATCCATTTTAAACTTGATTTTGTCATTTTTATAATGCTCCTTTTATATTATTATATAATATTTTTATAAAAATAAAACGCATAGTTTTACCTATACGTTATAAAAATTATTCATTAGCTTGTTTAATTGATAAGCCAATACGTTTTTTATTAACATCAACGCTAATGACTTTTACTTTTACAATTTCATTAATATGAACAACATCTAAAGGATGTTTAACAAAATTATTAGATAGTTCAGAAATATGAACTAAACCATCTTGATGAACACCAATATCAACGAATACACCAAAGTCCATAATATTACGTACTGTTCCTTTAAGAACCATGCCAACTGCTAAATCTTTAATATCAATGACATCATTACGGAGTTCAGCAACTTCAACATCTTTTCTTGGATCTCTTCCTGGTTTAATTAATTCTTCAATAATATCCGATAATGTCGGTGCACCAACATTTAATCTATTAGCATATTCATTTATATCAATATTTTTAAGAAGATTCTTTAAATCTTCTGATCCTAAATCATCTACAGAATGTTTTAATTCTTTTAATAAACTAATCGCAAAGTGATAGCTTTCTGGATGAACTGCAGTATTATCAAGCGGATATCCATTTCTAATTCTTAAGAATCCCGCACATTGTTCGTATGCTTTAGGTCCTAATTTATTAACTTTTAATAATTCTTCACGTGATTTAAAAGGTCCGTTTTTCTCACGGTAACTAACAATAGATTGCGCTAAAGAGCTTGAAATACCTGATACATATTCTAATAAAGATGGTGAAGCAGTATTTAAATCAACGCCAACACTATTAACAACATTTTCAACAACCCCACCTAAGACTTCGCCAAGACGCTTTTGATTCATATCGTGTTGATATTGACCAACGCCAATAGCTTTAGGATCAATTTTAACAAGTTCAGCAAGTGGATCTTGTAAGCGTCTTGCTAAAGAAACTGCACTTCTTAAGGCAACATCGTAATCCGGGAATTCTTTAGTTCCTAAAGGTGAGGCACTATAAACTGAAGCACCAGCTTCATTAACGATAACATAATCAATTTTATGTGGTAATTC
>CAKPJO010000120.1 GCA_934162685.1 uncultured Bacilli bacterium
TAAATAATCATCGCCGAATATGAATAAATTTGATCGCCATCAGTCGTTAAAAAATGAGAGGTTTGATACTTAATATCAATGATGCTTGTATCCACTAATTTCTTGAGCAATTCATTGATATTATTTTCTAAATCCTCTTCATTTTCTTCGTCTATTATTGCCACATTAATCATTTTATCACCATGATTATTGTAAGCTTTTATATTTTAAAAATTTGTCGAAATTATTACTTTACTAAATTCCCCATTGCTAAGGCTATTTGGATGGAATAACCGCCAATAAGAGCGTCAACATCAACCATTTCTCCTACTATATATAAGTTAGAAACTAATTTAGATTCCATGTTTTTAGGATTAATTTCTTTAGTATCAATTCCACCACTAGTAACAATAGCTTCTTCAATTGGCGCTAATTTAAGGAATGTTAATGGGAAATGTTTTAAGTATTTAATAAATCCTTTACGCATTTCTTTAGTAATTGCATTACAAGGTAAATCATCTTTAATATGAAGTTCACTTAAGATAACAGAACTAATTAAATAAGGTACAAAGGCCGTTAATGTACGAGATATTTCACGGTTACTATTAGCCATAAATTTCTGAACAAGTAATTTATCTAATTCTTCTTCGTTTACTCCTACTTTAAAATCTAGTTCTATACTAGTAATTTCTTCGCGGTTAATGTAACTAGACATATTTTTAACAACATGTCCACTAATACGATCTTTATAAAATTTAATATTACCAATTAAAGATTTTGAAAAGCTTTTTCCAATAACTTTAAAGCCAACTCCATCAAAAGAAAATCCATCTAATTTTTCTAGGAATTTATCTTTTAAATAAATATCACATAAGCTTGATCGAATTGGAACAATTGTGTGTCCAAATTCTTTAGCAAATAGATACCCATTACCAGTACTTCCAGTTAATGGATAGCTTTTTCCACCACAAGCTAAAACTAACTTATCAGTCACAAAGGCATTATGGGGAACTTCCACTACGAATTTATTATCTTCTTTATAGACTTTACTTACTTTGTTATTAAGTAGAAATTTTACATTATATTTTTCACATTCATTAACTAAAGCGTCCACAACATTTTGAGATTTTAAGGATTTAGGATAGACGCGATTATCTTCTTCAATAATTGATTCAATGCCTAATGAAGCAAAGAAATCTATCGCATCTTGACTAGAAAAGTGATATAAAGCAGTTTTTAAAAAATTCGCATTTTTAACAATACCTTTTAAAAAGTCGTTAACTGGTAATAATTTAGTATAATTACATTTGCCGTTACCAGTAATTAATAGTTTTTTACCTACTTTTTCATTGCTATCAATAACAATTACATCAATATTATCTTTAGCTAAAGATAACGCCGCCATTAAGCCACTAGGGCCGCTTCCGATAACAATGGCGTTCATTAGTTAGCCACCACACTAACGATTTTATTTTTAATTACGATAACTTTACGAACTGTAAGTCCGGTAGTGTGTTTTATAACATTTGGTGCAGATAAAGCTATTTTACGAATTTCTTCTTCGCTAGCGTCAACACTAACAACAATCGTATCACGAACTTTGCCATTAACTTGAACAGCTAAAGTCATTTCTTTTTTCACTAATTTAGCTTCATCACATTTTGGCCATGGTTCATAAGCGATAGTATTGTTATGGCCTAATTTTTCCCACATTTCTTCGCCAACATGAGGAATTATACAGCTAATCATTTTTACAAATCCTTCCGCGTATTCACGTGGTAATTTATTAACACGATATACTTCGTTAATAAATATCATCATTTGTGATATAGCAGTATTAAATGCTAAATTTTCATAATCTTCCGTAACTTTCTTTACTGTTTGATGATAAATCATATCAAGTTCTTTTACTTCTTCATCAACGATAATATTTGCATCAACAATAATACGATATACACGATCAATAAATTTATGAGCACCTTCTACTCCTTGATTTGACCAAGGTTTACTTGCTTCAAGAGGCCCCATAAACATTTCATATAATCTTAAAGTATCCGCGCCATGATCACGCACAATATCACTTGGGTTAACGACATATTCTGGGAATCTTTTACCCATTTTAATGCCGTTAGTGCCTAAAATCATTCCTTGATGCACTAATTTTTTAAATGGTTCATCAAATGAAATGTATCCTTGGTTATGTAAGAATTTGGTCCAAATACGCGAATAAATTAAATGACCTACTGCGTGTTCTGGTCCACCAATATATAAATCAACTGGTAACCAGTGACCTAATAATTTTTTATCAGCAAAACATTTGTCATTATTTGGATCAACATAACGCATAAAGTACCAACTGGATCCTGCTGAACCTGGCATTGTCGAAGTTTCACGAATTCCTTTAATGCCATTATGATCATATTGTTTCCATGTAGTAGCGTTTTCTAAAGGCGCTTTGCCATTTTTTCCGCGGTAATCATCAAGCTCTGGTAAAACTAAAGGAAGTTCATCATCGTTTAATGGATAAATCTTTCCATCATAGCCATGTACTACTGGAACAGGTTCGCCCCAATAACGTTGACGAGCAAAAATCCATTCACGGAATTTAAAGTTAACTTTCTTTTCACCAATTTTATTAGCGCTTAAATATTCAAGCATTTTCTTAATAGCGTCTTCTTTATTTAAGCCATTTAAGAAGCCAGAATTAATATGTATGCCGTCTTCAGTATAGGCTTCTTTAGAAATATCTCCGCCTTCTAAAACAGGGATAATTTCAAGATTAAACTTTTTAGCAAAAGCGTAGTCTCTTTCATCATGAGCAGGCACAGCCATAATTGCACCAGTACCATAAGTAGATAAAACATAATCAGAAATATAAATTGGAATATGCTTGTTATTAACTGGGTTAATAGCATACTTTCCAATAAAGCAACCAGTCTTTTCTTTGTTTAATGATGTTCTTTCTAATTCTGACTTTTTGCTAGCAGCTTTAATATATTCTTCAACTTCATCTTTTTTATCTTCACTAACTATTTTTCTTACTAAAGGATGTTCAGGAGATAAAACGCAATATGTAGCACCAAATAAGGTGTCACAGCGTGTTGTAAATACCACAAAACTTTCATCACTATCAGCGACTTTAAAAGTAACAAGCGCTCCTTCACTTCTTCCAATCCAGTTACGTTGCATTTCTTTTGTTGATTCTGGCCAATCAATACGATTAAGTCCTTCTAATAATTGATCACCAAAACTTGCTTGATCAATAACCCATTGTTTTAAATTTTTACGAATTACTGGGTATCCTCCACGTTCGGATTTTCCATCAATTACTTCATCATTAGAAAGAACAGTTCCTAATTCTTCACACCAGTTTACTGGCATATCAATGTATTTAGCATATCCTGCTAAATAAAGTTGTTTAAAAATCCATTGTGTCCATTTATAAAATTTTGGATCACTTGTTACAATTGTTTTACTCCAATCGTAATCAAAGCCTAATTCTTTTAATTGTTTAGTAAAAGTAGCAATATTAGCTTCGGTAAATCCTTCTGGATGATGATTGGTTTTAATTGCGTATTGTTCCGCTGGTAAACCAAATGAATCATATCCCATTGGATGAAGAACATTAAATCCTTGCATTCTTTTCATTCTTGAAACAATGTCAGTTGCGGTATAACCTTCTGGGTGTCCAGCATGTAAGCCAACACCAGATGGATAAGGGAACATGTCAAGAGCGTAAAATTTTGGTTTAGAAAAATCATAAACATCTGTTTTAAATGTTTGGTTTTCTTCCCAATATTTTTGCCATTTCTTTTCTAATGCAGCAAAATCATATCCCATAATTTGAAATCCTCCTAAAAAACAAAACGTCCCATTAAGGACGTTAGATATTTAAAAATAGTTAATTATTATTAACGCCATAGATATTATTACTTTTATAAAAAGTAAAGTCAACAATTTTTACTTATATTAAAAGTATAATTTATGGATTTATTATGCTATAATTTGTTTCGAAAGAAGGAAAAAATATGATTATTATTAATGTTAAAAACTATGGAAAAATCAAATTAGAATTAGATTATAAAAACGCCCCTAATACATGCGCTAATTTTGTAAGCCTTGCAAGAAGCAATTTTTATAACGGATTAACTTTCCATCGTGTAATTAAAGGATTTATGATTCAAGGCGGTTGTCCAATTGGAAATGGAACAGGTGGCCCTAATTACACTATTAAAGGTGAATTCAAACATAATGGAATTAATAATGAATTAAGTCATAAACGTGGTGTTATATCTATGGCACGCGCTATGAACAAAGATTCAGCGGGAAGTCAATTTTTTATCATGCATAAAGATGGTGAATTTTTAGATGGCGACTATGCAGCTTTTGGTAAAGTAATTGAAGGCATTGAAGTTGTTGACGCTATTGCGCGCGTTAGAACTTCTCCTAGCGACCGTCCTTATGAACCAGTTATTATTGAAAACATCGAAGTAATTGATGAACCAGATAACAAAGTTGAAAAGTTAGAAAAATAATAAATCTAAACGATTTTTAAATTCTTGAATGAATTTTTCTTCATCATCCGTGACATAAGTCATAGAAATACGAATATAATGACCTTCTTCATCATATGGAATTGTCATTATGCCGAAATTTTCTAATAAATACATTGCAAATTCTTTAGCACTATGAAATATATGTCCTTTAATTTCTGAAGGAATTTTAACATAAAGATAAAAAGTGGCATAAGGAATATATGCGTATAAGCCATGTTCAAATAATGTCATGGCTATTTTTTTCATTCTTTTTAAATATAATTCACTTAACTCTTTGCTTATTTCATCATGATCTAAAGCAATAGAGGCCGCTAATTGGATTGGAATATATTGACCACTATCAAAGTTATTTTTAAGTTCTTTAATCATATTAATTAGTTTTTCATTTCCGGCTACAAATCCAATACGAAATCCCGTCATATTATGACTTTTAGATAACGTATATATTTCAATTCCTACTTCTTTTGCTCCGTCTACACTTAAAAAAGCAGTTGGTTTTTGATAATGAATTCCAA
>CAKPJO010000121.1 GCA_934162685.1 uncultured Bacilli bacterium
GTATATACGGCTACATTGTTGAAAAAGCTGAATTACAAGTTGAATTAAATCGTCTTAATTCTTATGAAGCATCTATTAGTAAAGCTCAAACACGTCTTTTAGAAATTGAAGGCGAGTTATCTGATATTGATGTAAATATTGCAGAATTGAATCGTCGTAAAACTCATTTAATTCAAGATAAAGCAAGCAATGATACATATCGTCTTACTGATGAATTAAACGAACAAAGAAAAGCCGAAGTTGAAAAATTAGCTAAATTAAATCGTGAATCTGAAACAGTTAGAACCAACTTAGAAAAATATGCTACTTCATTTATTGATGTTGCTTCTAAGATAGTAGAAAAATTATCAAATTTCCAATCTGATTTAATTGGTGATGATCGTGGATATGAATTTAGTGATTTATTAGCTGCTGCAACTCGTGTTGTTGAAACATCAACTAATCTTAAAGATAATGAATTAAATAATATTGAAACTCTTTCAGTAGAAACATTGAAAGAGTGGCGTGATTCTTTAGCAACATTTAAGCAATTAGTATCTGCTATGGCAGTATCATTAGGACGTACAATTACTAATTATGATAAAGAAACCGCTAATCTTCGCCAACAAGAAGCTGAAATGCGTAATGGTGGAAAGATGTATGATCGTAATTTAACATTAATCAAAAATGAGTTACAACGTATATTAACGGAACGTCATAATAAACCTATCATTGTGTCTTTATTTGCTGATTTAATTGATATTAAATCACCAAAGTGGGTTAATGCGATAGAAGGATATTTATATAATCAAAAATTTAATTTATTTGTTGAAAATAAATATTATCTTGAAGCTTATGATATTTTACGTGAATTATTAGCAAGAAACCATTTCTATGGCACAACATTAGTTGACCAAGAAAAGATTATTGAACGTAATTATAGTTGTGAAAAAGGCTCATTAGCAGAAGAAATTTCTACTGACCATGAAGGAGCAAGGCATTATACTAATTTCTTAATTGGTAGATTAAAGAAATGTCGCAATGCCCAAGAAGCACGTGAGTCTTTAAATGGTATAACACCAGAATGTGATTTATATCGTAACTTTGCTATGGGAAAACTAAACCCTCGCTTATACGCTACAACATATATTGGAAGAAGTGTTGGCGAAGCACAAATTGCTTTAAAACGTGCAGAAATTGATAAAAACAATAAAATTGTTAGTGTGCTTAAGGATTTACATCGTGATATCGCTGAAGCCTCAACTTTAGAAATTATTAATACTAACGAAATTGCCACAACTATTTCGTTAATTGAAGGCATTTGCCAAATTGAAGGTATCAAACAAACAATTAGTTATTTAGATGAAGAATTATCTAAACACGATATTACACAAATTGAAAGTTTTGATCGTCGTATTAAAGATATTGAAGATGATATCAAAAATCTTGAAAACGAAAAAACAACTTTATTTGAAGAAAAAGGTCGTTTAAACAATCAAATCATCAACTATCGTGATGAAAAGATTCCAGAAACCAAGAAACATTTAAAAGAAAGACAAGAACATTTGGATAATAACTATGATCCATTTATCGTTGCTGAGGAAGCTGAACCATTATTTAACCAAATGTTAGTGGAAAATAAAACACCAGTTGATATTATTACAGAATGTAATACAAAGTATTCACAAGCTCAATATAAGTCACAAGCTTTCTTTAGTAATGTAACTAAGTTACGTCGTGAATACGTAAAAGATTACCATTTATCCTATGATACAAATCAAACTGATAATGATGCTTATGATAAAGAATTAGTGGATATGCGTGATGTCAAATTACCACAATATCATGAAGCAATTACTGATGCTTATAATAAGGCTACTAAACAATTTAAAGATGACTTTATTTCTAGACTTCGTTCCGCAATCGAAGGAGTCGAAATTCAAATTGAAGATTTAAATCAAGCTTTATCACAATCAGTATTTGGTAATGATACATATCGTTTTACTTGTCGCCCAAGTCAACTATATCATCGTTACTATGATATGATTAAAGATGATTTGTTACTTCAAGTAGGAGAAGATGAATCAGCATTTATTGAAAAATACTCAGAAGTTATGAATGATTTATTCCGTCAAATTGTTGATGTTGGCACTAACGGAGATCGTTCTGCTGCACTTGCTGCTAACGTAGCTAAGTTTACAGATTATCGTTCTTATCTAGACTTTGACTTAATCGTTACAAATAAAGAAGGACAAGAACAACGTTTATCACGCATGATGAAGAAAAAATCCGGTGGTGAAACACAAACTCCTTTCTATATTGCTGTCCTTGCATCATTTGCTCAATTATATCGCGTTAATGATGAAGGAGAACTTGGAAATACCACTAGATTAATTATATTTGATGAAGCGTTCTCTAAGATGGACCGCAAACGTATTTCTGAATCAGTACGTTTATTAAGAAAATTTGGTTTGCAAGCTATCTTATCTGCACCATCTGACAAGATTGCTGATATTTCTGAATTAGTTGATGAAACATTAGTTGTATTACATGATAAGAATACTTCAAGAGTTCGCTTATATGCTGAAGAAGATAAATTATCACTTAATACCAAAAAAGAGATTAAATTATAATTTTAATAGACCAGAATAGTCGCTGGTCTATTTTGTGTTATGAAAGGATTAATATGGAGTTAAGTTACGCAAGTAAAAAAATAAAATCAAAAAAAATATTGAATGTTTTTAAATTGATTTTTGTGGTTTTACTAGATTTTATAATAGTAAGCGCAATATATATACTTTTTTACTTGCTTATTAATCCTTATGTAAAATTAATTGTCGATAATAATTCATTGTTAGTATCAATATTAATTGCTTTGTTAGTAGCGGTTATATCATCGATTATCGCTGTGTTTGTTAAAGCTTATAAATTAAATAAAGAATATTTAAGCTTTTATAACAAATTATTAAAAGAAGAAGCAATGCTTGATGGATTAGCGCTTTTTGAAAATAAAATGCCGTTTAATGATGTTGAAAAAAAGATAATTGAGGATTATGTTGGTGTAAATAATCTTATAATTAAAAATGGATTAACACAAACTAGTTCAACAGCTTATTTCGATATTTATCAAACTTATTACGGAAACCATAGTCCTGCTGTATTGATAAAAACAAAAATTGCGTTCATAATTAAAGGGATGATAATCATTCGCGATGATAATCGTAAGGGACTACTATCCTATGAAGATGTTTCTTTAAAACAATATGGTTTTGGAACAAGTGATGGCTTTGCCACTAATAATGGTTTTGCTATCTATACAACAATAGGCAATAAGATTTATAATTATATTGAAAAAGGAATGGTGGAGCAATTAATAGAATTTGGAAAATTTGTAAGATCTCCATTGACGTTAACCTTATTTGATGACAATTTATTTATATTTATTGATGGTTGGAAACTTAATATTGAAAAATCACTTTTCAATAAAGAAGGTATCGCTATCATAGATGCTCAAATAGAGGCATTAAAAAAATTACAAAATTACATTGAAAATATGACATTACTTATAAAAACTAACAGGGAGGAATGGTAAGTATGGCAAAACAAATCGTGGCAATGATTCTTGCTGGCGGCAAAGGAACACGTTTAGAAGCTTTAACTAAAAAAGTGGCTAAACCAGCAGTTTATTATGGAGGAAGATATCGTATTATTGACTTCCCATTATCGAACTGTGCTAATTCAGGAATTGATACCGTTGGTGTATTAACACAATATGAATCAGTTGCACTTAATAATTACATCGGTAATGGTGAGAAATGGGGATTAGATGGTGTAAGATCTTTAGCGTCAATTTTGCCACCTCGTCAAACCGAAGAAGGAGCAAATTGGTATCGTGGCACTGCTGATGCAATCGCACAAAACATTGATTTCTTGGATTCTGTATCTCCAAAATACGTACTAATTTTATCAGGTGACCATATTTATAAAATGAATTATCACCAAATGTTGACAGATCACATTAAAAACAAAGCTGATGCCACTATTGCGGTATTAAATGTTTCTTTAAAAGAAGCATCACGTTTTGGTATTATGAATGTTAATGATGATATGTCAATTTATGAATTTGAAGAAAAACCAAAAAATCCAAAATCAACTTTAGCATCAATGGGTATTTATATCTTTACGTATGATGTACTTCGTAGTGCATTGATTAAGGATATGAAAAATGATGAATCTGATCATGACTTTGGTAAAAATATTATTCCATATTTAATTAATAAAAACAAGCGTGTATTTGCTTATCGCTTTAATGGTTATTGGAAAGATGTAGGCACTATTGAGTCATTATGGCAAGCTAATATGGATTTATTAGATGATAATAATGATGTTGATTTATATAATGCTTCAGAAGAAATGAAAATATTCTCAGAAGATACTAAATCAGTACCGCAATACGTTGGTAAAAAAGCAATTGTTAAGAATTCTTTATTAAACCAAGGTTCCGTTGTGTTAGGTCATGTTGAACACAGTATTATCTCTAATGAAGCTTTAATTGAAGAAGGCGCAATTGTTCGTGATTGTGTTGTTATGCCAGGCGCAATTGTTCGTGAAGGTGCCGAAGTATATAAAGCTATTATTGGTGATCACGAAGTAATTGAAAAAGGTACAATTATCAATAAAGATGAAAAAGAAATTGTACTTATTAAAAAATAGGAGGTAACTTATGTATAAAGTATTAGGTTATTGTAATTTACACCATTCACCAGAATTAGGCGAACTAACAGAAAGTCGTTCTATTGCATCAACTCCATTTTTAGGAAGATATGCATTTATTGATTTTACTTTATCTAACTTTACCAATTCAGGTATTGATATGGTTGGTATCTTAGTAAAAGAACATCAACGTTCTTTAGTAAAACACTTAGGTAACGCTAATGTATGGAATATTAATACTAAATTAGGTATAAATACTATTTTATATAATGAAAATGAAGCAAGAAACCCATTATATAATCATGATGTTAATAATATTAAAGAAAATGACTGGTTATTAC
>CAKPJO010000122.1 GCA_934162685.1 uncultured Bacilli bacterium
CCTTTCAACATTAGATTACTTATTATGCTTTACTAATAAAGGCAATTATTGCTTTGTTCCTGTTCATGAAATTTCGGAAACAAAATGGAAAGAAGAAGGAAAACATATATCTAGCATTGTTAAACTTGGTAGTGATGAAAAAATTATCCGTGTAATCGCTGTCTCTAAATTCCGTGATGATTTGAGTATTGCTTTAATCTCACGTTTAGGTCAAATTAAGAAAACAATGCTTAATGAATTCGAAACAACGCGTTATTCACGCCCATTAGGCTGTATGAAGTTATTACGTGGCGATGAAGTAAGTGATGCGATTGTTTTATCTGGTAATAGTGATATTGCGATATTCTCTAAACAAGGTAATGTTTCATTCTATAATGAAAATGAAATTGCTCCAACTGGTATTAGAACAAGCGGTGTTAAAGCAATGTCTTTACGTAATGGTGACGAAGTTATAAGAATGTATGCCATGATTCCAGAAGAAAAAGCTAAATTCGTCTTGTTTACTGATAGGGGATGTCAAAGAATATTTGATTCATCTTACTTAACTTTAACCGCTCGCTTAGGCAAATTACAAAATTCATTCAAGTGCTTTAAATCCGATCCGCATAATCTAGTATTTGCTAAGAAAATTGTTAAAGGCTTAGAAAGCGTAGATATTAACTTAGTTCTTGATAACCACGATATATTAAATCTTAAGGTTACTGATTTCAAACCAACACAAGCTGATAAATATGCGAAAAAGAACATGGATGAATTAAGTGATAAAAATATTATTGTTGACGGTTATGTTGACTATATTGAATACGTTGATGATGAATTTAAAGCTTTAAAAGGCAAAGTTAAATTACCGGAAATGAAAGTTAGCCATGTAGAAGAAGAACAAGAAGATAAAAATTCTAGTGGTTATGAACAAATTTCTATTTTCGATGATTTAGGAGACTAAACTATCTAAAATTAACAAAAATAGCGTTAAGACCAATTCTTAACGTTATTTTTTTGTCTTGATGACTTAAAAGCCTTTATTATGTAATTTAAATTCCGATAGTAACTTAGTTAAAGCTATTTTTTCAATCCTTGATACATAGGATCTAGATATCTTATACTTTTTAGCAATTTCTCTTTGAGTTAGTTCTTCATTATTGTTTAAACCATATCTCAAACTAATAATCATAAGTTCACGTTCGTCTAAAACTTTTAAATATTCTTTTAATAAACTTAATTTATGTGATTTATCAATTTGTTCAGGAATAGAAGTATCACCATTATCTAATGTTTCGACAATTGTAATTTCGCTACCATCTTTATCTACCCCGATAGCGTCATAAATGGATAAATCTTTGGAATACTTCTTATTAGTGCGTATTGACATTAATATTTCATTTTCAATGCATCTAGCGGCATAAGTAGCTAATTTTACTTTCTTTTCTAAAGAATATGTGTCAACTGCCTTTATTAGTCCAATTGTACCAATAGAGATTAAATCTTCATTAGATTCATCTGTGGTGTCGTATTTTTTAGCAATATGGGCCACTAAACGAAGATTATGTTCTATGAGTTTGATTCTTGCTTCTTCATGTGTGTCTTTATTAAACAATTGATTGATACAAATATTTTCTTCTTCATCGCTTAATTTTTCTTTAAATACACCGTTATTAATAAATCCGACAAGAAATTTAAAGTTAAATAATAAATCAAATAAAAAATTCATGTTTTCACCTATTTAACTATATGCGATAAAAACCTATTTATGATGTGATTTTGTTGCGCTAAATTTCATAAAATACTACTTTAACTCTTTTATTATTAGTTTATTTAAACTAAAATAATAAAAAGGAGAGTGAAAATATGTTTAAAAGATTTATACCCGATGCATATGCGAAAAGCATTTTTAATGTCGATGTGAATTTTTATATTAAGCATCATTTTAAAACAATCCTTGTTGATTTAGATAATACGTTAGATAGTTATAAGTCTAGTTCTCCATCAACACGTGTAATTATGTTAAAAGAAGAACTAGCAAGTCATAATATTGAAATGATTATTATTTCTAATAACAAAGAAAAGCGTGTTAATCCTTACGCAAGCAAATTAGGGGTACGATATTTGTTTAGTACTCGAAAGCCATTCACAAAACGTTTATTAAACTTTATGAATGAAAATAATATTTCTAAAGAAAATACGATTATTATTGGTGATCAATTAGTAACGGATGTACGTATGGCGAAAAAAGCTGGTGTATTTTGCTTATTGTGTGATCCAATAGTGAAAGAAGATCAATGGACAACCCATTTTAATCGTCTTATTGATCGACCAATTCGTCATTATTTGAAAAAGCATAAATTATTAAAAGGTTGGGAGGTAATTTCTAATGAAAACTAATAAAACTGAGGACGTCCGTATTTGCGATGGCTGCGGGGAAGTATTACAATTTGATAATCCGCGCAAACCAGGATATGTTCCAGAAGAAGTGTATAAGAGAAATGCTATTAACTTATGCCGTCGTTGTTTTAGAATGCAACATTATAATGAAGATACTACAGACTTTATGCCTTCTGATACTTTAACTAAGATTATTTATGATGCTAAAAAGAAAAAAGCAGTGTTTGCTTATGTTGTTGATTTATTTAATCTAGAAGCTACATTTAATGATAAAGTAAATGAAGCTATAAAAGGATCAACAGTTATTTTATTAGCTAATAAACGCGATGTTTTACCAAAATCATTTAAAGATGATGATATTCGTAATTATATTTATAGACGCGCTAAAGAAGCTGGTTTAGTGGCTAAAGAAGTTATCATTATGTCTGCTAAAAAGAATTATAACATCGACGAAGTAAGAAATGCTTTTAATAAGTATGCTTATGATAAGGATGTTTATGTTATTGGTGCATCTTCATCAGGTAAATCAACATTTATTAATAAGTTCATTAAAAATTATGTTAATGTTACTAATCGCCCTATTACTACATCATGTTATCCAGGCACAACAAGTAGAATCATCTCTATTCCAATTGGTACAAGAGAAACAATATTTGATACTCCGGGAATTGATATTTCGCATTCAATGATTTCAATAGTTGAAAAAGATATAATAAAACTTATTACACCAACTAAAGAAATTAAGCCAATCACTTTCCAAATGAATAAAGGGAATATGTTCATGATTGGTAATTTAGCGCGTGTTGAATTAGTGGATGGTCCACGTACTGGATTCACTATTTATTGCGCAAACGGAATTGACGTACATCGTGGACGTATTGATAAAGTAAGCGAACTAGAAAAATCACTTATTGAAAAGAAGAAGATTAAACCAATAAGTGAAATAAGCGGAAAATTAGTTGTAAGAACTATTAATGAAACTAATGAAACAAAACAAGATATCATCATATCTGGGTTATGTTGGATATCATATAAAGGAAATAAACAAAAAATTAAAGTTTATGCTCCTAAAATCATTGATGTATCACATCGTGATGCAAAATTTTAAAGAAGTGAGAGTAAAATTATGTTAACACAAAAACAAAAAAGACAATTAAAATCTATTGCTATGACCGAAAATGCCTTATATCAAATTGGTAAAAATGAAATTAGCGATAACACTATTGATATGTTAGATAAAGCTTTAACCGCTCGTGAACTAGTTAAAATTAGTGTTTTAAATACTGCAGTTAGTCCCATTCGCGAACTTGCTTTAGATTTAGCGGGTGCTTTAAAAGCAGAAGTAGTACAAATCATTGGACACATGATTGTCTTATATCGTAAGAATCCTAATAAAACAATTATTGAATTAGGTAAATAAAATGGGTCGTATTCTTATTTTTGGCGGAAGTTTTGATCCTATTCATAATGGCCATATCAAAATAGCTAGAAGAGTAATGAAAAACTTACATATTGATATGGTCTATTTTGAGCTTGCGGCTTCACCTAGATGGAAAACACCTAATGTAAGTTCTAAAGATCGCTTAAATATGTTAAAACTTGCTATAGATGGTATTAAAGGCTTTGCTATTGATACTTATGAATTAGACTCGAATAAAGAAATCAATTATTCTATTGATACAGTCCGTTATTTTAAAAATAAATTTCCACATGATGAGATTTATTTTTTAATTGGTTATGATCAATTAAATAAGTTGCACGATTGGTATAAAATTGATGAACTTGCTAATCTTGCGCATTTAGTGGCCTATAATCGAAAAGATAATCAAGTTTTAAACAAAGATAATATTGATAAATATCACGTCCAAATAGTAGAAGGACCATATTACAATGTATCATCAACCATGATAAGAGATTTTAAATCAATCGATGTAAGTAAAAATGTTTTAAGATATATACTTGATAATCGCTTATATTACGCTTCTAAGGTGCAAAACTATCTTTCCATTCATCGATACAATCATTCTGTAGAAGTCGCTCTATTAGCCCTAGAAATAGCTAAAAACAACAAATTGAATAAACTTAATACATTTAAAGCAGCCTTGCTTCATGACATTGGAAAAGATATAGATATAAATATAGCTAAAACAATAATGGAAGAACATTTCAAAGACTATTTGAATATGCCTAAATTTTCTTATCACCAATTTATTGGATCGTATCTTGCTAAGCATGACTTTAATGTTAAATCAAAAGAAGTACTAGAGGCGATTAAGTATCACGCAACTGGGAAAGCAAATATGGGAAAGATTGGTAAAGTTGTTTATGCAGCAGATAAAATTGAACCAACAAGAGGTTTTGATTCATCATCTTTAATTTCTGCCTGTATTAATGATTATGAAGTAGGATTTATAGAAGTTTTAAAATCCAATAAAGAATATTTGTTAGCGCATAACGCTGATATAAACAATGAGTTAACATTGCAATGCATGATGCAATATTTGGATAAAAATGATTAAAAATGCTTTTATATTGATGCTAGATGTGTTATTATATATGTGCGGAGAAGTTATAATACTTAACGCCAAGCCATTGTGTCCCTTGCCCTCATAAATTATTACAATGGCTTGTGAATTCCATCACACTACCCC
>CAKPJO010000123.1 GCA_934162685.1 uncultured Bacilli bacterium
CAAACGTTTCGTCTTCATAAAGAATATATTCAATTTCACATAACTTATAGACTATATTAAAAGGTCCTTTTAAACTTATAATTCCTTTTGATTTATATGTTTTCATTTATTTTCACCTACTAGTTTATCATATGAATATTTAAGAATTTTTTCATATCTATTTTGTAACATTAATTTATAAAATCGTTTATGAGTTTCACTTATACATTCTATTTCTTCTATAAGACTAAATATTTTTTCTAAATCTATTAGAGGGTATATTTTTATTAAAGCTGCATTAATTTCTTTGAATTTTAATGACGAAATAACTTCAAAATATGAGCTTTTATTTCCATTGAGTTTTATTTGAGATGTTGGAAATTGATATACTCTATTATTGATTTCTTTTTCATCTTTCATAATCAATGTCATTTCATCCTCATTAGTCAAATTAGGAAATAGGCATGAGCCATTATCAAAAACAGGAGCCAAATAGTATTTATTATCTTTTTTTAAAAACCCCCAATTGCCACCATGGCGATCAAAGTTTCCTAGCAAAGCATCAACTATATACATTTCAAAGAAGGAAGTAATAGTTTCATTCACATTTGTGAGTTTTTTATTTGTATTAAGCAATTCCAAAATATCTTCATAACTATACTGATATTTTTCTTTATTTGTATCAATTGTAGATTCACCAACATCGTTAAATGGTACAAATTGAAAATTGCCGATTACAAAATCTCTACATGCAACAACATTATCATTTTTAAATGTTCCAAGATAAGTTAATTGAACATTAAATCCTAACATTTGATAAACATGCGAGCCAATATATTCGGAAACAGTATTATAACGAAAACCAAATGGAGTCTTTTTTTGGAATTTAAGCATATATTTTTCTTTGTTAAAGATTATCCCTAATTTTTTTTCAGATCCACCATATGCTTTACCACTTAATTTGCATTTTGTAAAATCAATCATGCTCATACTATCACCATAATATTATTATAGGAGCATCATTGTTGTTTTGCAATAGAGTATGATTTCATTTTTGCAATTATACATTAAAAACATAAGCAAGTTACGTGTAAATGCCAAAAAACGAATGCCAACGCATTCGTTTTCAGGAAAGGAAATATAATAAATTTAACATAAATGCAATTTAATAATGCTAATAGTTTTAGACTTTAACAAATAAATTTGATGTCTAATTACTATTACCAACAAAGCAATTTTAATTTGATGTCGCTTTGTAAAAAGAATTATAAACCTTAAATCTTAATCTGTCAACTATTTTTTTCAAAAGTTAAAAAGTGATTAAAAAAAGCCCATTTTCATGGGCTCAAATGATAGTACTTGGAAATTAATCTTCAAACATATCGCAGTTATGATAGACAGCTTGGACATCTTGACAATCGTCTAATAAATCTAACATATCTTTGAATTTTTGTAAGTCTTCAGGGCTTGGTTTAACTAAATCATTTGGAAGCATTGTAATTTCTGCTTTTTCAAATTCAGTAATTCCATCTTCTCCTAACACTTTCTTAGCATCATTTAATGATGTTGGTGCAACATGTACTTCAACATAGCCATCTTCATCTTTAGTTACTTCGGTAACATCAACGTCAGACATAATTAATAATTCTTCAATTTCTTCAACTGATTTACTAGACTTAAAGACTAACATACCTGTTTCTGTAAAGTTATAAGAAACACTACCCGGTGTACCTAAGTGTCCACCTTTTTTACCAACTGCAGTCTTAACTTCGACATAAGCACGGTTAGCGTTATCAGATAAAGTATCGATAATGATAGCGACATTACCAGCACCAAATCCTTCAAATCTTCCTTGAATATAAGATTCTCCAGAACCACCTTTGGCTTTTTCGATAGCTCTTGTAATAACATCCTTTGGTAAGTTTTGGCCTTTATATTTTTCAATTGCAGCCTTTAATGCAAGGTTATTAACTGGATCAGGAACTCCAGATTTAGCAGCCATATAAATTTCTTTAGAGGCTCTCATACATAATGCAGATTTTTTTGCAGCAGTTGCCGCCATTGATGCAGCACGAACTTCATGTGCTCTTCCCATAAACATCTCTCCTTTTATATTAGTTGATTTCTATCGTTAAAATTATAGCACTTATAATATTGCGTTTCACTAGAAAATTGCAAATATTAATAACTTTTTAATCCTTTACAATGCTTTTTTCGTTAATAATCATGTTTTGATCATGATTTAAGCCTAATTCTCGAATCCAAGCTAAAGCAATACTATATTCATTAGTGGTAAAGTGTTTTGGTGAATGGGCATCAACACCAATTACCACACGGCATCCATATTTAGCCACTATTTTCCAAAATGGTTTATATGGATATAAATATCTTTTTTCTTCCCCAACTTTAACTATTCCTCTTCTAATGCCACCTAAATTTATTTCTAATGGCACATCATATTTTAAAGAGGCTTTGCATATTTCATGAGCCACTAATTTAGCGGTGGAATCAAATTTTTCATAAGCTGCCATATATAAATCAGGATGTACTAAAACAGAAAATAATCCAGTCGACATCGCTTTAACAACTAAATTTTTATAACTTATTAAACGATCTTTTTCATGGACGTGTCCAAAATAATCAATAATTCTTCCATTAGCAAAACTAAAGTGTTGTCCTAAAATCAAGTAATCTACTTTATGCGTTTCTAATAAAGAACGATAATAACTTTCAAAACTCTCATCATATTCTGCTTCAAAACCTAAATATATCTTAATTCGTTCTTTGTATTTCTCTTTTAATGCATTAATAGAATTAAAATATCCTTCCGCTTCTTTAAAGTCTCCACGGACATTAGGCTGAGAAAAATTAGGAAGCATAACGTGATCAGAAAATCCTAATTTTCTTACACCGGCCGCGATAGCTTCTAATACATATTCTTCATCTTCGCCATCGGCGTGTCCACATCGGTAAGTATGTGTATGATAACAATACGGAATCATAACTATACATCTCCTTCATATTTAACATCAACAAGATATAACCCTTGTGGTGGTGCTTTATATATCACTGGCATTCTATTAGTATCTTCTAATTTATTAACGATAAAGCTTTTATCTTCTTTTCCTATTCCAATAGCGATTAATGTTCCTACAATCATTCTTACCATATAACGCATAAAACCATTACCAATTAATGTTATTTCTAAAACATCCTCGTCTTGTTTTACGTCAATTGAATTAATCGTACGTACATAATCATGATTATCTTCTTCTTTAGTAGTAAAGTTTTTAAAATTATGTTCACCAACAAATAATTCTTTAGCTTCTAATACTTTATTAACATCCAATTTTCTTTTAAATTCATAACGATAATTTTCATAAAATGGATTTGCTTCGCCCATATTCAAAATGTACTTATATGTTTTCAATAAAGCATGTAAACGCGGATGGAAACTATCATCAACAAATTGAATAGCGTTAACATGAATATCATTAGGAAGCATTCTATTTAAAGAATAACGTAATAAAGCCAAATCACTAACTTCTTTATTTGGCATAAATGTTACAACTTGTTTTAAAGCATGCACACCTGCATCAGTTCTTCCCGAAGCACTAATAACAATATCTGTATTAAAAATACGTGACAAAACTGTTTCAATTTCTTGTTGCACTGTTCTTTCTTTTATTTGTCTTTGAAAGCCTTTGAAGTTATGCCCATCATAACTTATATCTAATCTAATACGCATAATTAACCTCCTATTAAATTAGAAATAAGTACCACAAAATCAATATGGCTAATAGATACATATAAAACACCTGCTAAGAAAATCATTAATAAAATGATAGCAATTGTATCATTAACTCGCCACTTTAATAAACGATATCTTGTTCTTTTAGCACCCGGATTATATCCTCTTGCTTCCATAGCATTAGCAAGTTCTTCACTACGTTGAAAAGCCGATACAAGTAAAGGAATAATAAGAGACACAATCGCTCTTACTTTTTCTTTAAGTTTTCCATTTTCAAAATCAACGCCTCGGCTAGCTTGGGCTTTCATAATGCGATCCGTTTCATCAAGTAATGTCGGAATAAAACGTAAAGCAATTGAAATAGTCATAGCAATTTCATGAGTCGGGCATTTAACAAGACGGAGTGGTGTTAAATACCATTCTAATGCATATGTTAAATCTAATGGTGTGGTTGTCGCGGTTAAAACCATAGTTAAAGAAAGCATTAATACTAATCTAATAAAAATATAAGCAGTATCAAATAACGCTTTATGATAAATCTTAAGTTTTCCAAAAAGTAAAAAATAATCACCACTATTAGGAAGTAAAAGATTAATAATTAAAAGTACTATTACCATAAACCATAGCGATTTTAATTGTTTAAATAACATCGATAATTTTACATGTGCAATACACATAATGATAAAAATAATAAGTGCAATAATTGCATACATTATAAAATTCATATACATTGTCCCATTACCTGGGAAGCGTAAGAAAATACTCACCATAAAAATGATAAGCGCCAATATCTTTAATCTTGGATCCATTTTATGGATTTTAGAGTCATATGGGATGTAGCGGCCAATAGTCATATTATTCATGTTTATTACCCGCTTTCTTTATTTCTCTTACTAAATCATGAATGTTTTTAACATTCTTAATATCAATATTCATTCCTTTATTAATAAGTTTTATTGCTAAATCAAAAACACTTGGATAATCTAAGCTTAGTTCTTGATAATCTGGACTTGAGAATAAAGAAACCGGATCAGTTTCTTTCATTACTTTTCCATCTTTCATAACTATTACGTGACTTGCATATTCTAAGACTAAATCCATATCATGTGTAACCATAATAATTTTAGTACCTTGGTTATGAATACGTTTAAATAATTCCATCATAGATTTAGCACCTTTAGGGTCTAATCCAGCAGTCGGTTCATCAAGTATTAATACTTTAGGATTAATAGCAATAATTCCAGCAATAGCAACACGTCTTTTTTCTCC
>CAKPJO010000124.1 GCA_934162685.1 uncultured Bacilli bacterium
ACTGCAGATAGTTTACATGTTGGTCACTTTATGACTTTAGTCTTAATGAAACGTCTCCAATTAGCGGGTAATCGCCCAATTGCATTAATTGGTGGTGGCACTGGTATGATTGGTGATCCAAGTGGTAGAAGTGATATGCGTAAGATGTTAACAGTAGAAGATATTAATCATAACTGTGAATGCTTTAAAAAACAAATGGAAAGATTTATTGATTTTTCTGAAGGTAAAGCTTTAATGGTTAATAACGCTGATTGGTTACGTAATTTAAATTATATTGAATTACTTCGTGATGTCGGTGCTTGCTTTTCTGTTAATAATATGTTACGTGCTGAATGCTATAAATCACGTATGGAAAAAGGATTAAGTTTCTTAGAATTCAACTATATGATTATGCAAAGTTATGACTTCTATCAATTATTCTTAAAATATGGTTGTAACTTGCAATTTGGTGGCGATGACCAATGGTCTAATATGCTTGCCGGTACTGAATTAATTCGTAAGAAATTAGGTAAAGATGCTTCTGCTTTAACTATTAATTTATTACTTAATAGTGAAGGTAAGAAAATGGGTAAAACACAATCTGGTGCGGTATGGTTAGATGAAAATAAAACTACACCATTTGAATTTTATCAATATTGGCGTAATATTGATGACGCTGATGTAGTTAAATGTATGAAGATGTTAACATTTATCCCACTTGAAGAAATTGCTAAATTTGAAAAGATGGAAGGAGTAGAACTTAATGAAGCGAAAAAAGTTCTTGCTTATGAATTAACAAGTATGGTTCATGGTAAAGAAAAAGCAGACATTGCAAAAGCAACTGCAGAATCTTTATTTAGCGCTGGTAGTGCCGCAAATATGCCAAGCGTAAAATTAAGTGAAGAAGACTTTACTGATGGACATATTGATATCTTATCATTACTTATGAAAGCTGAATTAGCTACTTCAAAATCTGATGCAAGACGTGCAGTAGAACAAGGCGGAGTTGTTATTGATAATGATAAAGTTAATGATGTTAAATTGTTAATTAGCGTTGATCAAGTTAAAAATGGTTTTGTCTTACGTAAAGGCAAGAAGAACTTCAAAAAAGTAGAAATGAAATAATTATTATAAATGTATCTTAGACTTTGTTACCTAAAGTTTAGGATACATTTTTTTATTAGCTGGTAATAAAAAAGAGAATACATAAAGCATTCTCGTAACTAGTTAATTAATGGTTTTATGCTGGCTATCAGCCCCAACACCCTTTCGAGTGTCTATAGTCGATAGAATTTTAAGTCCCTATCGCGGACTATAGTATTCACCTAACTATAAGGAAGTATTATAAATACTTTGTCTTGGTAATTTAACCTGCCCAAGCACAGTTCAGCTTTTACGTGCCATAACACGGTACATCTAAGTACACATCTATTATATGTCAAATTTATAAAAAGTAAAATAATTTTACATAAATTTTGTAGTTTTTGTTGCTCTTTGTTAGTTCATTAATTTGGTAGGTTAGGCAATACACAATATTATCATGTCAAATTAAAATTTTATGGACCAGATGCCATTTATACTAAACTTCAAACTTATGGTAAAAACTAAAAAAAGTGTTGAAGCAATTAAAGAATATACAATTATTGAACTTGATATGAGTTATAAATCGTGTATGATTGGATTTATATTGTATTATAAAGGTAATAGTGAAGTTCTTGATAAAGTAGAAGTAAAAGAAGCTGCCTTAAAAATTATTGCAAATTCGAATAAATAACATATGCCTGCTTTACATACTAAAGCAGTTTTTTTAACGACTAAAAAAGCCACCCATGACTGAGTGGCTTTTAAGCATCTTAGTAGTACAAGAGTAAAATTATAATTTACGGTTGTAGTATTCAACGATTTGAGCTTCTTGGATATCTTGAGCTAATTCTCTACGTTCTGGTTCACGTAAGAAGATGCCTTCTTTCTTTTCAGCATCAACTTTAACGTAAGGAACTACGATAGCGTTAGATTCAAGAGATTCAGCAATAACCTTTAAGTTTCTTGATGATTCTTTAACAGCAATGACATCGTTGACAGAGCATAAGTATGATGGAATATCAACTTTCTTACCATTGACTAAAATGTGTCCGTGGTTTACTAATTGACGAGCAGCACGACGTGTACGAGCAAATCCCATACGATAAACTAAGTTATCTAAACGAGATTCTAAGATACGCATAAATGCTAAACCTGTAACTTCTTTAGAATTAGAAGCTAACATAAATAAACGTGTAAATTGACGTTCATTAACACCATACATTTCACGTAATTTTTGTTTTTCAACTAATTGTTTACCGTATTCAGTGAGTTTCTTTCTCTTTTCTGTAGGTGCTTTACCAGGAGCATAATTACGTTTCTTTAATTCGACACCAGTTTCTAAAATAGAGAAACCTAAGCGACGTGATTTTTTCCAACTTGGTCCTGTGTATCTTGACATTGATTTTTCCTCCTTTTCCTTTATTTTTTGCATAAATAAAGCAATAGGTGCAAATCCCTAACTCCGGATGTTTTGCTTAATTATTTCACCTTTCAGCGTGGTTACTTTAAACAGAACTTGCAAAACGTCAGACGAGCAGTATTTACATGCTGCATAAATATGCGTTATTATTCTACACAACTAAGGTGTGTGAGTCAATGATTTTTTTTGTTTTTTGGAAAAAACATAAATTAGCCTAATAAAAACTGGCTTAATGCTAAACCGGAATTTATTTTTATAATTTATAATGTTTTTTAGAAAAAAATTATTCGACTTTTTCCTTTACTTCCTCAACAGGTGCATTTTCATCAACTAATTTGATAAGACCTTTTTCAAGAGCAACACTAGGGTGTTTAAATTTCTTTCCGCTATAATCGACAACGATATTACCTTTAACATCAATATCGACAATTGTTCCTTCCCCTCTAGCGCCTTTGACTTTTTTTCCAATTAATTCTTTTGCTTCAGCCATTTTTTAATCCTCCTTATATGAGCATTTTATCGTATTTTTTAAACTTTTTCAAATTGTTTGAATACATGAATTGTAAAATAAACGCTACCACTAAAATTAAATATTTTTGTGCGAAACATATTTAATTAGTAAAAGCAACTAATCATTAGATTGTCTTTTACTAATTTCTTTTAAAATTATATCTTTAACTTCATCGTATTTATATGCATGTATTTTACTTTCTTTAGATACTGGCATTATACAATCCCCAATATAATAAGAAGTAATATTACATTTAGTTGCGGGAATATAATCATCACTTTCATTATTACAAAAATATATTACTTCATCTGGTTTTAGATTGTTTTTCTTTAATATTTCTTCATAATATTTAGTATTTGGTTTACAAAAGTGTGATACTTCATAACTTGTTATGTAATCAAAATCAGACTCTTTTAAATTAATAAATCCCATTCTAGTAAGCATTCCATCTTTTGGAAATACTGGATTAGAAGCGATAATTGTTTTTAATCCTAAACTTCTTATAAAATCAACAATCTCTTTAGCGTATGGATTATCTTTAGTCATAACTTTTGAATTTTTAAAATCGGTTAGATAGAAGTTATCAATTTCTTCCTTATCTTTTAATTTGTCTTTTCCATAAATTGATGCAAAGTGATTCCAAAATACTTCTTCATTAGTTTTTGATCCATCATTTTTGAGCATGAGTTTAGTGCCTTCCCATACTGTTTTGATTAATAAATCTTTGTCATAGCCTAGGGGCGCTAAACGACGACATAATAATCCAAAGTAACCTTTGGTGAATTCTTGTTCGTCCATTGGCAATAATGTACCATCTAAATCAAATAAAACTGCTTTTAACATATAATTAACCTCACTTATGTGATTATAACATTTATTAAATGACTAAAGTAACAATAAAAGGATTATATTTTTAATTTTATTACACGTAAAAAATGAAAACGCTACCAAAAATGATAATTTTGCAAAATTATTGTTTATATAATTTAGATATTATATAATGAATCTGATTTTGGGTTTTTTGAAAGGCCTAAAATCATATCCTAAAAACATATATTGATAATAAATGATTTTTAGGAAAAAATCAAATTATTAGGAGGTAAATTATGGGTGTTAAAATTGTAGAAACATCCTTACGAGATGGACATCAATCTTTATTTGCCACACGTATGACTACTGATGAAGTTATCTCAGTAGCTAAGGAACTTGATGATGCAGGTTATTATGCATTAGAAGTATGGGGCGGAGCAACATTTGATGCTTGCCTTAGATTCCTTAACGAAGATCCGTGGGAAAGACTTAGAAAAGTCCGTGCCGTATGTAAGAAAACTAAACTACAAATGTTGTTTAGAGGACAAAACATATTAGGATATCGTCACTATTCTGATGATGTAGTGGATATGTTTTGTAAAAAATCCATAGAAAATGGTATTGATATTATTCGTGTGTTCGATGCATTAAATGATATTAGAAATCTTGAACAAGCGGTTAAATCTACTAAAAAATATGGTGGAGAATGTCAAATTGCTTTAAGTTATACAACTTCTCCAATTCACACAATTGAATATTATGTGAACTTAGCAAAAGAAGTTGAAAAATTAGGCGCTGATTCTTTATGTATTAAAGATATGGCTGGTGTATTAACTCCAGAAGATGCTAAAAAGTTAATTAAAGCATTAAAGAAAGGTACAACATTACCAATTGAATTACACTCTCACTGTACTGGTGGAATTTGCGAAATGACTTATAAGGCAGCGATTGAAGCTGGTGTTGACATTATCGATACATGTTTAGCTCCTTTATGTGGTGGAACAGCTCAACCTTCAACACAAGCATTCAATGTTGCGTTTAAAGGTACAAAATATGATCCAAATTTAAATGTTGATGCTCTTCATAGAGCAGAACCAATAATGGAAAAGATTAAAGCTAAATAT
>CAKPJO010000125.1 GCA_934162685.1 uncultured Bacilli bacterium
AATGCAATAACATCACACATATAACGGAATTGTTCTTTGCGATTAACTAATACTTCAAAATTATATTGGTTATCTAAGTCACTAGTATTATATGTATTAGTTAAATATCTTTTTGATAACCCTACTTCTTGTCCCATATGAATAAATGGTACACCACACGCTAATACGTTAATAGCGTTACATAATTTGAGTGCTTTTAAAATATCTTTTTGGTTTTTCTTACCAAATACAATGCTAATTTTATCATATAGTGTAGCGTTATCATGACATTCTACATAATTTATGCTTTGACTCGGAGCATTAAATTTAAAAATATCGCGGTACTTGCCTTTATAACTATTAATAAAATCATGATAACGATAACCATTACCTAATAAATAGCCACGATCATCATTAAGCGAGTAACTAGATCCTTTTAATGTGTCACGAAAAAAATCATTAAAGAAGGCAAATTGTGGCAATTTAAAAGCATTATCGATAGATGATTTATCTGAATCTGACAAAAATGTTGGCATATTCCATCCTTCTCCATATAACATAACATCAGGTTTAATTCTTCTTAATTCTTTATTAATAATTTTCGAAGTTTCAATATCAATTATTCCTAATAAATCAAATCTAAAACCATCGACATCATAAAAATCTATAAAAAATTTCAAGCAATTAATAATTAAATGACGCACCATTGGTCTTTGAGTATCTAAATCATTTCCACAATAAGAACCATTAGATAATTTATCTTTATGATGACGGAAATAATAATTTGGAACTATTTTTTGAAAAATAGAATCTTCATATTTATAAACATGATTAAAAACTACATCTAAATTGACACGAATATTATTTTCATGACAAACTTTAACTAAATTTTTAAATTCATTAATTCGTGTAATTGGAGAATTAGGATTAATAGATAAACTTCCTTCTAAAGCAAAATATAAATAAGGATTATATCCCCAGTTATATTCTTCTTTCTTTTTCATCTCATTAACACCAATAAAAGCATTTACTGGTAAAAGCTGTACGTGGGTAATGCCAAGTTGTTTTAATAAATCAAAGCCAACCGCTTCTCCTTTATATTTACGATTCTTTTCGCTAAAGCCATAAAAAGTACCTTTATAATTTATTTCACTTTTGGAATAGCTTGTAAAATCACGTACACTTGTTTCATATATTATCGCATCCGTATAACTATTCATTGGTTTTAGTGCTACTTTTTTCGTTTTAAACTTACTTTTATCAATAATAACGGATTTTTCTTTATTCAAAGCACATGCGATTGAATAAGGATCTAAAGTTACAATAACTTCACCATTTTGATGAATCTCATACATATAGCTTTTGCGGTCATAAAACCCACGAAATGTTCCTTCATAAATTCCATTATCAACTCTAGTAAGAGAAAATCTTTTTATAAAATTATCATAATCAATAACCACATAAACTTCATAAGCTAACGGGGCAAAGAGTTTAAATGTCACAAATTCATCATTACAAGTAGAACCTAAGTCATCATTTTGATAATTAAATTTTTCATCAAAAGACGGGTCATCAACTAAGTTTGTCATATTGATTTCATAAATTTGATTATCTATTTCTAATTGATAATGATTGCCTAAAATAATTTCATTATCTAATGTAATATAGAGTTTATTTTCAAAATGACTTGTTTCTCTTACTTTTATATTTTCTTTATTACATTTTACACTAAAAGAAATAATAGGATTATCTAATCCCATTACTTCTAAGTTATAAAAATTTAAACATCTAACTTTAATCATACTACTAATTTTCTCCACTACTATCGGTAGAATTCTTTTCTTCTTCAGTTTCTACTTTACGAATAACTTTGGCTCCTTTAGAATTTGTTGATCCTGGCATAGTCTTTTCAATTACGCCTTCCTCTTGTAATCGATTATAAAATCCTTTGGCAGTTGAGAAATTTGCCCGACATAAATCCATAATAGCACTAATAGAAACATATTCTCTAGCCATAACTAATGATTTTAAATTTTGATAACGTTCTTCATCAGAATTATAATCACCGCCACTACCATCTGAGCTAATAAATGATGGTCCAGCTGCCGAATGATCTCTTAAATCTAAGAAATCTGGATTATAATGAACTGGATAATGTTCTTTTAAGAAAGCCACAACTTTCATAATTTCTTTACGATCAACATACGGAGTTTGTACACGTAAGAATCCACCACCACGAGTAACAGACACACAATCTAATAAGCAGTCGCCATTACCTTGTAAACGATCTGCACCGCTTTGTCCTAAAATAGTAATAGAGTCTACTGAGTTTGATACCATTAAAGCAACTTTAACTGCTAAGTTTGCTTTTAAAGTACCAGTTACAACGTTTGTGGATGGACGTTGAGTAGCAATGCAAATATGAATACCAGCAGAACGAGCTTTTTGGGCCAAACGAATAATTGGTTTTTCAATATCGGCTAAAGCTGAAACTAAATCGTTATATTCATCAATAATAATAACAACATAAGGAACAATATCTTTTCCTTCTTCTTTCATAGCTTCGTTATATTGTTTAATATCCGTAAAACATCCTTGTGCTAATAAAGTATAACGGTTTTCCATTTCTTTAATCATTTTATTTAAAGCAACGCGTGCTTCTAAAGGCTCAGTAATAATTGGACAATATAAGTGTGGACAATCACGATAATAATTAAATTCTACTTGCTTTGGGTCAACAATTAAGAATTTAACTTCATCTGGTGTTTGACGCATCATTAGTGACAAAATAAATGAATGCAAGAAAACAGATTTACCAGATCCCGAAGTACCCGCTACTAACATATGTGGGAACTTCGTCATAGTTTCATAAACAACTTTACCGGAAATATCTTTTCCAAATGGTATTAATAATGGTTTTTCATGATTATCTTTTATTTCGTATAAAACTTCTTTTAAAGTTACCATATCAATTTTTTCATTAGGTACTTCTAATCCTGATGTTGTATGTCCTAAAACAACTTTCGTAAAACGAGGGAATACTCCACCTAATCTAATAGCAACATTATCAATAACTTTTTGAATAGAGTTAACAGATGTTGTAGCTTCTAATCTAATATCAAATCTTGTAACTGCCGGTCCAACTGTATAACTATCTACGGAAGCGCCAATATTAAAATCTTTAAATGTTTGGTTAATAGCTTCTTTACGTTCTTCCGCAATGTTTGTATTATATGACTTCATTGATCTTCCGCTAGCGTCAGCAAGTAAATCTAAACTTGGATATACATATTCTGTACGTGGCACACTAATTTTAGCCAAAACTTTTTCTTCTTGCTTTGGTTCGTTAACAAATGTTGGGGTTTTTGTTTTTAAAGGGATACTTGAAGCAAAATCATTTGCTTGAGTTTCTTGTTTAATTTCTTCCTCATATGTTTTTTCTTCTTTTGGTTCAATATCATCCGCAAATAATTGATTTATTGGTGTTGGTTTTTCATTAATATCTTTATGAGGCATTGGTGGGATATAGTCATTATTTTTTTGGTTATTATTAAAATCACTAATAGAAACTTTACGTGGCTTATTTGGTGAATTATTAATAATATTTTCTTCTTTTTCATTAAGAATTGGTGAAGATTTATTAGGACTAGAAGCAATAGAGAAACTAGCAATCTCACGATTTAATTTTTCATCTTCCTCTTTTTCTTCTTTCATTTTTAATTCACGTTCTTCTTTTTCTTGTTGTTCTTCTTTTAAACGTTCTAAAAGTTTTTCTTTACGTTTTTTCTTTGCTTCTTTTGATTTAGTAATTATTTTCATTACTAATTTAGCAAATGTTAAGTATAAGCCCACAAGCATTAAAACAATAACAACAATGTAGGCTCCTACTCTTGTGAGAGTGGAACATAATAAAGTTGCTAAAAAGCTTCCTACAATTCCGCCTCCAAGATTACCTATATCGCTTAAACGTAACTTAAATAAAGTATCGTTTACTACTGCATTAGACATTTTGGTGTGAAAATTAGTGAAAACAGTGGCAAAACTATCTGGTGTTGGTGATAAAGATGAACCAATGAGGCAAGATAAAGCAATTAAGATAATGCCAAGCAAAACAAGATTTATTTTCATCATATATGATTTCTTCATTAAGATTAAATAAAATCCTCCAGCAATACCAAGTAAGAAAGGAACAAAATAAAACACTCCAAAAGCATATGCTGAAATATAAGTTAAAAAATTACCAACAAAGCCATTATTTAAAATACCAATGAGTGAGATTAAAAGTAACATTAATCCGTATAATGTATTTTCAGCGTCTTTTGATAATAACTTTGATTCCGCTATAGATTTTGGTAAATGTTTTTCTTTTGCCATATTAATCACCTTCACATTTATAGATTTAAATAAATCTATAATTATTATGACACATACGAAATATTATAAAAAGAAAAAATTACTTTTAATGAAAAAACACCCAAGAAAATTTCCTGAGTGTTAAATTTTTAGTCTATTTCTTCAATGATTGGGATAATCATTGGGAAACGTGCAGTTTCTTTTTTGATATACCTAGTAGCCTTATCAGTAAATACTACTTTCGCATCTTCTAATGATTTATGAGCATTTAAGAAATTATTAACAGTATCCACAAATATTCTTGTTACTTCTCTTAAGATTGTTTCTGATTCTTTTAAGAATACAAATCCACGCATTTGAATATCTGGTCCAGCAATAATTTGATTGTTTGATTTAGAAACCGCTAAAGCGGCAATAATGACACCATCTTCAGATAATTTTTGACGGTCATTAATTACTTCTTGTTTAACATCACCAACACCAATACCATGGGTGGAAGATAAAGCAATAGGATCACCTAAACCTAAAGAATAAAAATCATTA
>CAKPJO010000126.1 GCA_934162685.1 uncultured Bacilli bacterium
TGCAAGATCAAGAAAAAAAGATGTACTTAATATGTTAACAAGATATATTGGTTAGATAAAATAATTACCATTTTTGCGCTTTTTTACTTATGTCATAATTAAAATCATATTTGCATTCTTCAATTAATGATGGTGACAAAATATTACGTTTTTTCATAATTCTAACAATTTCTTCTCTATTAAATGAATCATATGATTTTTGATAGTTTATAAATAGAATTTCTTCAGGATAATTTTTCTTTCTATTATCCATAAACTTTATTGTTTCACTAGTAATAAAATTATATTTATCAAAGGTAAAAGATACTTTTTTATAGGCATTTATAATAAATTTTGCATCACTTTCATTATAATTATAAAATAGCATAGCAAGGCCATAATTTAAGTATTTTTTGTCATTAATAAGTTTTAATCCTAATTTTCTTACTTTTTGTGATTTATAATGCATTAGAATATTATAAACTTCATTAGAAACTTCATCTCCATATTTTTCTAATAATAAAAATAATACATCAATTGGAAGTTTATTCTTAATGTTATTATCAATATCAAAATATGACTTTAATATTTTTTTTATATTTTTAATATCATCAGTTGATTTTAAATAATCAATTGTTTTATTAAATTCTATTTCATTAATTTTATAAGCGTAAATTAAAGCATAAACTTCATCTTCAGTATTAAGTAAGTTTTCCAAAGTAAAAACATCATCGTTTTCTTTAAAGTCATTAGTAATGTTTGTTAGTTCTTGTATTTTTTCATCTTTTTTATAACGCATTCTAATGATTGCAAAATACCATCTAAAATAATCATAATTAAGTTTTTTAGTTTTGATAAATTGTAGCATTTCTCTTGTCTTTTTTAAGCCAAAAGCACGATCCATTATTATTAATACTATTTCAAATGCTGATAAGCGATATTTATCCCACTTAATTGTCTTTTTAATAAATTTATAATAGTAGTCAGAAATATTATTTAAAATATCAGTATTGACATCATTAAAATAGCACATTAATAAATCCAATTTTTGAAACACTAGCCCTCTAGAATCTTTTATACTAAGTGAATTAACTATTATGTCTTTGATTTTATTTTGGATATCGTCATTATATAATTTTATCAGTTTATATAGATATTCACTTTTAGGTCCTTCAAAAATTAACTCATAAGCACAATCATGTGTACAAGCAAAAATTAATGTGTCCAAATATTCTTCTTTATAATTTGAATCACGTAATTCAATATATGCTTTTCCTAAACCTCTTCTAATATTATTTAAAAATGTATTTTTCATATTTCTCCGCTCTTTTCACTATAATTTTAGCATAATTTATTTTTCATTAGCAACTTTATCATATACATCAAAATATAAGTCCACTAGCGATTCCGCATAATATCGATCATAATCAAAAATAATGTATATAATCTCTTGGAAATCAGCTTGTTTAATATGTTCCTTTAACAATAATGCTTTTGTTACATCACTAATCTTATCATCCAAACATCTATTATCATTTGATTCATAGATTTGATAAGGATTATATTCTAAAGTAACTTCCTTTAATCTTTTAAAAAGTATGTTATATTTATCTTTATTAATTAATTTATCAAATAATTTATTGTCTAATTCATCATATTTTGTAGTGTCATCAAAAGAAAATAAATGTATATCATTCCCCCTATTAAAATTTAAATTTCTTCTTGTTAGTAATTGAAAATAAGCACTTTTAATAGGAGTTTTTAGAATAGTCTCTTTCTTTTTAATTATTGAATAAACAATAACGTTTACATCGGTTATTTCTAATATTGCTAAATCCATTCTTTGTTTAAGTGAATGTGGAGAACTGCTATTATAAGTAAAAATTCTACCATTAAATAAATCATTCTTATTTTCTAATGAAAATTGCTTTATTACTTGTTCTTTTTTTACTTTCCCTTTTTTTATAACATCATTATTCACTCCACCAAAAATTGAAAATAATACACCAAAAGCAACACCAAAAAATAAGCCGCCGCACATCCATATTATAAAATTATTAATGTTATAACCGTATTTAGCGCCCATACTTAAATACATCACTAATCCCCAAACAAATCCTCCTATAAATGAAGGAATCCATAGTCCAAGAATAGAAAATGAGCGTTGGTTATGAACTTTATTTAATTTTTGATTTGTGTCACTAACAAATATTGCTGCATATGGCATACTTCCATATTCATTAAAGTTATTACAAGTAATTGATAAAGATAATGATTCTGTTACAAAATTAATTGAGATATTATTTTTATTTAAATGATTAGTATTGTCCATTTTAGGTTTTCCAAATAATGAAACAAAGTTATCTTTTAAAGCAAGCATGTTTTGCACCATCACATCATAATCATATTTTTTATTATCCATAACTATTCTAAAAGTATTAACTGATTTACCTTGAATGTATGTGTATATAGTAAAATCATATGTATTGATGTTAGCCTTAAAACTAATCTCACCAAATCTTTTTTTATATTTAATCGAGTGTTTTTTTAAAAGTTCTAATAAATCTTTTTTTGTTTTAACATTTAATAATTCAATAATATCCATAAAAGTATTCTCCTAAAAAGACTATATATATTTTACTACTTTTAGATAGCAAGCAAAGCATTTCAATTTTAAATATCTTTTAGCGATTCTTTTTGTTTTATTAATTGATAATTTTTCTGCCATTAAAATAGATTTATTTAAAATTAATTCTATAATTTTTCTTTCAATTTTATTAAGATTTACACAAACATTTATCGATTTCATAATTACTAAATCTAAGTTCTTTTTTATTAGGTAAATATAGTTTACCTTTTTTCATCATCGATTTCTTCATAATAGTAAGAATAATCAATACCTTTGATAATCAATTCTCTATTTTCAAAATCACTAGTTAGAGCATTCTTAATCAACATAAATATTTGTTTAGATGAAGATGAAGAAATACTCATAGCATCTAAGTATTCTTTTTTATCTATTTTTGACCAATCAACACATTTCTTTAAAGAACGAATTAATATTTGGTCTAACCATATTCTTGTTGCTCTGCCATTTCCTTCCATAAATGGATGAGCAATATTCATTTCAACATATTTATCCACTATTTGTTCTATGGTATTTTCTGGCATCTTATCAATATTATTTAATATACTTGGCAAATACAAAGCATTAGCAAACATAAATCCGCCTTTTGAAATGTTTTTATCTCTAATCTTTCCAGCAAAATCATAAAGTCCATCAAATAGATATGAATGAATTTGTTGTAGTCCTCTTGTTGTTCCAACTTCTATATCATAAATTATTCCCGAATTAATCAAATCATAAGCTTTCTTTTTACTTTGTTCATCAAGTGGATCATTATTTCCTTTTAGCCATTCTTTTAAAATACTTCTACGTTTTCTTGGAAGAATATCTAAAAGAACATCCAAGCCTTTAATTGATAAACAATCAGTATCATAAGTTTTACCATCAGAAGCAGTCATTTTCAGTTGCTTGCAATTTGCTAATAACTCACTATTTCTTGTTTTAATTGTATACCAATATATTCTAGGATTTGATGTTTCCACTACTGCCGCTATTAAATCTATAGCACAAACAAACCAAGATGACGATTCTTCATCCCACCTTGATCTTACAGGTTTTTTATTAAAATATCTTATTGAGGTTTTTGTAGCCATATATTATCACCATTAATATTATACCATAAAACACATCAGTTATCTACAAATTGCAAGCAACTGAATTTTTAAAATTTTAATCTATACAGTTATAGGATTATAATCAATTTTATTACCAATCTTATCACCAACTTTTCTATTATAATCAAATGGAATAGTACAAATGTCACTTCATTTGACATGCCTTTATTTTGGTAATTAACGCTATAGAAACAATTGAAGATTTAATAGAAAAGAATAGAAGTTTAGCAAATTTTTCTTGAGCCATTAACATTTTAAGTCTTAATTGTTTTGACTGCATCTTTATAAGTCATAAGTACTCCTAATCCATATTTTTTAATCTTGTAGAAATTATTTTTTTTGACTTTTATCTATATGGAGCTTGGATTTTTCTAAAAATTGTCTCAAAATTCAAATCGTGTAAAAACAAAATACAAAACTGCTAATAGAGGTTAATGTCAATAATAAAATAAGCATATACTTCAACATTTTATTTGCTATTTTCTTGTATTTATATTAAAAGTTTATTGTGTTAAATAGCGTCACTTAACAATTCACTAATGCTCGGATTCGAACTACGGATTTATGCACAAAAAAAGGTTTGAAACAGCAATTACTACTGTATCAAACCATTACTTCCTATATGGCAATGATAACTATTTTGATACAAAATGCGTAACGATTATTTTTTGCGTAACGTTTCTATCAATTTGCGTAACCCTGCCTCCATTTTGCGTAACGCAATAACATTCCTATTTTATAATCAACTTAATATTTGTTGGAAGCTTTTAAAATGACATTTATTTATTAATTTCTATATTTTTATTAATTCTTTTAGAGCACCAAGTCTTTTTACCGCATTTAGGACAAGTTAACTTTCTTTTTTTTAATGTATGTAATCCAAAAGTATAATCTTTAACTGAAGGTATAAATCTTTCATGACATTCTGCACATTCAAAATATCCAATATTAGCATCTAATATTATTAATCCTGTTATTCCTACAACAATAAAGATTAATGCAAGTGCAACTAGTATTATTTTCAAATATGTTGCAATAGGTGCAAACCCTGCAAATAATATTAAGGTGATTACAACAGCAATAAAAG
>CAKPJO010000127.1 GCA_934162685.1 uncultured Bacilli bacterium
CCAACTAGTGAAGCACCAACACATCTTCAATGCCACATTGAAAGATTAAAGCAAGATAGTGCTCATCGTTTAGTAATCCATTGCCATCCTACAAATATTATTTGTATGACTCATGTATGTCCTTTATCATCTGAATTTTTTACAGAAAAGCTATGGAAAATGCAAACTGAAAGTATCGTTGTATTTCCAGAAGGCGTTGCTGTTCTTCCATGGATTTTATGTGGAGGCGTTAAAATTGGTATTGAAACTGCTAAATTAATGAGCGAATATCGAAGTGTTATTTGGGCACAGCATGGTATATTCTGTACTGGTAAAACATTAGATGAAGTATTTGGCTTAATTGAAACCATTGAAAAAGCAGCAGAAATATATATGAAGGTCTTTGATAAAAAGATTTATCAATCAATTAGTAATGAAAATCTAATTGAAATTGCCAATGCTTTTAAAATTAATTATAGACACGGTATTATTGATTAATAATTAACTACGCTAAAAATGCAAATTCATTTATATTGAACTTGCATTTTTTTATTACACATTTATTAAATGTTATTATATATTTATTTTCCGGTATAGAAAGAATATCTTGTTTTATCTATATGAGAAATTTTTCTTATCACCTTACATGGAACACCAACAGCAACTACATTTTCAGGTATTGATTTTGTAACAACGCTTCCAGCGCCAATAACGCTATTATCTCCTATTATTACGCCTGCAAGTATCGTACAATTAGCACCAATCCAAACATTATTACCAACTGTTATAGGTTTAGCTATTTCAACACCTTTTTGCGTAATTCTGGATCTATTGCATGCTCAGCTGTTGTAAAAACACAATTAGGTGCTATAAAAACATGATCGCCAAATGTTACCTTTGCGCCACCTGTTATTATCATTCCGCGATTTGAATAAAAGTAATCTCCAACACTTATGTTATAGCCATAATCACACCAAAAAGGTGGCGTAATTATCGTCTATTTTTCCATTTTACCTAAAAGGTCTTTAAGAATTTCATATTGTGCTTCTTTATCATTTGGTGATAATTTATTATATCTAAATCATTTATCCTTAGCAATTTGTATTTGCTTTTCATATTCGCTATTATAGCATCATTGAAAAAAGCAATTGATTGGTACTATTGGTTTATCATCCATACAAATTCCCCATTACATACTAATGCTTTTATTCTTTTTACACTCTATTTAATAAAAACAAAGCGAATAAAACTATGGCTAATGGAACACACCACATTCTAATAGTTGTTAACTTATTAGGAAGATTCATTTCTTTAAATTTCATATTAACACACTCCTAATTATCTTTTTAGCACATTTTATATAAAATGTAGTTAAAATAATAACATTTGAAAATGCTTTGAATCTTTTAAGTAAATAATATGTAGAATATAATATCAATTAAAACTCATAAGTTTTGTAATTTTGTAGACAAAAGAAAACTTGAAGTAAAATGTATTAATGTTATTTTATCATTAACATTTAATTGCATTTTTTCTTCAAGTTAATATTATCATTTACGCCTTTTATACGATTAATATATTAAATTCTTACTTAACTTTTATTCTTTTTAACAACATAAGAATTGTTAATAATGAACATAAAAATATCAAATTTGAAGTACTTACTATTCCCTTACAACCTTTATTATTTAAGTCATTTTCACTATTATTATTTTTACTGATGATAGAAAATGTCGCTCCAGTGAAGTCAATGTCATAATTATCATTGTTTAAAGTCCCTAAATTTATATTATATTTTCCAACACTTTCACCTTCTTCGCGTGAAAGATTTCCATATAAAGAGTCTCCAACACAAAGTCCTTTAACTTCATATGTGAGTTTTGGATCAGCATTTCCTTCCTCTTTTGAAATATGATTAGCCATAACATTAACTTTTGCTTTTTTCACATTAATTCGAAGTTCAATTTTATCATTTAATAATTTATATTTCTTAGCGTCATCACCTATAAGAATTAGATTGGTTACAATAACCTTCGTTGTTCCAACACTTTTATCTTTTAATATTGCATTCCCAGTTACTTTTACATCATCTGTTATTAATGCTCCTTTTAATGTGAAATCAATCTCTTTCGTATAAATATTTGACCCTGTATAAATTATATCATCAAGCATTTCTTTGTCATAAGTCGCAACAACTTCTATTCTATTATCAATTTGTGAAATAGTCGACATGACAGGATTACTATTTGCTTCTGTAATAATTGATAGTATATATGTCTTGCCAAGAATATTTGTGTTTAAAACATATCCTTTAATAACTATTTTTTTATCAGTAACATCATATTCTTTAGCATTTAATGTGATATCACCCAATTTCACTGATACAATATTTTTACCTTTAGAATTAAAACCAATACTTATATCTGAAGGATTAGCATAATCATATGTGATATTTTTTTCTATATATGCAGAATAGTCTTCATGTGCAACAATTAAATTATCAATGTAAATATTTCCACCATCACTACTTGAGGCATTAATATTGAATTGCAAATCTCTGTGCATGCGTAAATCTATATAATAAGATAAACGATACACATTTTTATTTAACTTTATAGCATTAAATCCTATAACATTTCCTTGATAAGTCCAATATGAATTACTATATAAAATTGATGTTTCATAATCAATTGACCAAATACTTGCCATTTGGCAATTTTCAACAATTATATCATATTGGAAAAAAGTCAAATCGGCATATTTAATTAGCTTTTGATTTGATAAATTTTCTGCCCTTTGTTCAAATCCGCCAATTATGTCATTTTCAGTATCAGAGCCAACACCAATTTTTAAACATTTCGATCCATTTATTTTATCACTTGTTTGCATATTATTAGCCCATATTGGCTGCATATCCCATATAGAATCATCTTCATTAATATTATCATAATTAAAGTCCCAGTATTTAGTAAAATATTTAGGATGCTCGACTATTCCAAAAGAAAGATTATCCGTTAAAACAATGTGATCATCCATATTTTGTGACTTTGCTTCATTGTAGCATAAAACAACTTGTGCATTTCCAATAAAAGATTTACGTGGAGTAAATTCAAAATAGATTCTATCAAACCCATTGTTAAGATTCGTATAATTTAAGCTCCCATTAGTAATATCTGGAAATCCTGTTTTACCACCAACCTTGTCAATGGTAGTTGATGTATATGTGTTTCTATCTTTTGAATGATCAATTGCTATTGCTATTGTATCTGCAGCTCCTCCACCATCCCTTACTAAATTATCCCAAGTATTTTGAAGCATAAATGAAATGCTATTTACATTTTTATTAACCTTAACATCCATTTCAATAAAGTATTTTTCTGTAGAAAGGTATGTTATATTAGATTCAAAATACCATGTCTGTAATGGATAGCCAAACTCATGAAGCGTTGCCTTTAATGCACCATTTTCTATTTTAAGTGATGGAGTAATTGTAAATTGCTTAGCTATTTGTGATGGCATATAAGAAAAATCCCATGATGTTAATGGTATTTGATTTATTTCAAAAAAATCAACATTTTCTTCATCTGATGAAATGGTAGAAATATCATTACTATTTTCTTCGTTTATTCCGTTAATAGTTAGTGCTTTTGTATTGCAAAGAATGCCAATAGTTATTAAAAAGACAAATGTAAAAATTTTCTTCATATAATTACTCCTCATAAAATATCAATTGTAGAATATTACTAATTCTACGATTATATTAGATTCTAGTTTTAAGTTTGATCTAGTAACAAGATTATTTCAACTAAGAAAGCATGTGTAAATATAAAAGTAAATCTAAAATATAATATTAACGAATTTTTATATGTTAAGATTGAGCTTTTTAGGATTCAAATAAAGTATCTATTCTATATTTTTATCATGATAATCTTTCATCTTTGCTTTTACTTAATAAAATTTTTACTTGATTATATCACCTAATGCTTTCTTTATAGTTGTTCAGTTTAAATAAAATTTTTATTTAGTTATTATCATCCTTTTTTCATGTGTGTGTGTTTCTCTTTTTGTAAACATAATTACATATAAGATTGCAACCATCATTCCTAAAACAAATGATGATTGTGCTTCACCTTTACAGCCCTTTTTCTCAGGAATTGGATCTTCATTTTTCCTAAATTTAGCTGTAATTGTTAAATTAGTAACTACTTCACTTTCAAAGTTGTATTCTTTATCATTTACAAACCAGCCTTCAAATGTGTAGCCTTCTTTTACTGGATCTGATGGTTTTACTATTTTATCTCCATGGTTTACTGTTTGTGATTGTTCATTTACGCCTTCAAAAGTAACTGTATAAGTAATTCTTGTAAATTTAGCTGTAATAGTTAAATCTGCAACTACTTCATTTTCAAAGTTGTATTCAGTATCATTTACAAACCAACCTACAAATGTGTAGCCTTCTTTTACTGGATTTGAAGGTTTTACTACTTTATCTCCATGGTTTATTGTTTGTGATTGTTCTTCTACGCCTTCAAAATTAACTGTATAAGTTATTCTTGTAAATTTAGCTATAATTGTTAAATTAGTAACTACTTCACTTTCAAAGTTGTATTCTTTATCATTTACAAACCAGCCTGCAAATGTATATCCTTCTTTTACTGGATTTGAAGGTTTTACTACTTTATCTCCATGGTTTATTGTTTGTGATTGTTCTTCTACGCCTTC
>CAKPJO010000128.1 GCA_934162685.1 uncultured Bacilli bacterium
GATATGTCCGTTACATTATTTTTATCCAATAATGGCTTTAAAAATGAATTGCTAATATAATCATACGCTTTGTTATACATAATCATTTTCTTCCAAACTTAATCTATAACTTTTATCATATGTAAATGTTATATTTACATTTATTCTTAATCGGACATTTACTGTTTTACATGCATATGAGCAAGGTGTTAAATCACTATAATAAGAATTAACATACAAATAAAATTTATCAGTAAAACCTTCTAAATTATAACTTAACGCTTTTATTAAAACATCTGAAAGTGTATGTAAATCTATGTATATATCATTAATACTATCATCAATCGCTATAGCATTTTCTATTGATGCTTTTAAAGTTGTATAAAATCTTTGATTTATGCTTTCTTTTGCAGTTATATTTGTATAATTAATTACGGAAAACATTGTCATTGTTATAACAAGAAAAAATATTATCATCGTAATTCAATCTCCATTTCGTTGTCATCCATGTAGTTATCACTATTATAAATGCGTACACAGTATTTTGATGTGGAACAACTACCAACAAATTCTCCAAATGTATTTATTGATTTAATATTAAGATTAATTGCCTGATATCCTAAATTGGTAAGTTGATAAATAGTTATTAATTGTTTGGTCTTAGAATTTTTAGGAATATAGATGGTATTTGTTGGTATAAAGCCATCTTTTGCCACACGACTTAAAAATAGTGTTGTTGGGTTATAATATAATTTTTCATTAAGACGCATTTGATATGTATCAGTGCTAATTTCTTTTAAAAGATAAGAAATTTTTACTATTTTATTATTATCTTGTAACAATGGAAAGTTGTTATCTACGTCATTTATGATAAGAAAAGCTTCTTTACCTTCTAATTCGTGTTTAACACTATAATTGCATTGATAATCTATTTTTAAACTAGTTACTGTAATATATGGCAGTCTTCTAAATAATTCGCTTCCAAACGATACTTTGATTGATTCTTTATACCGTTGTTGATATCCATTTGCATCACAAATTTGAACGGCATCATCTCTTGTGTATGTGGTTGATTTGGTGATAGTTTGATATGTGTTAGTTGCTAAATATATTTTGAATTCTCGAACACAATAATATGTGTCACTTTGAGCTGATAATAGTAAAGTATCACCATTATTAATTGCTGATGAACGTAAAGTAAAGGCCCCTGAATAAGTATTACTAATAGTTGTTGTGGTTGAACCAATTGTTGTTGCAATTTCTTGACTATTAATCACTATTGCCTTAAGATCTACGGAACACTTTACACTAGAAACAAAAGTATACCTTAGAGTATGGACTTTCATTGTTTCACGGAATGATGTTATTTTTATATTAGCAAAACGATTTTTTAATGTGGTTGCGGTTCTAGAAACAATATTGATACTAAGAAAAACTAATAAAAATAATTTTTTTATAAGCATGAGTTATAATACTTTAGAAACATGACCATTGCATGCTTCTTCTTTCGATAATATGAACTACGTGAATGTAAAGGAAACCACCATTTGTTGTCTTGATAATAAAATTCATTAATAATGAATATTCGATCTGCTTCATCAATGCTAAATAGAACTTGTCGTACTTTAAAAATTAATTGCATGTTTTTAGCGTTGTTAATACTTGAATAAGGAAAATCTTCTTCTTTTAATAAAATGTTATTACGTGCTAAAAAATTGTTACCAAATGTTATTTGACGTATTTTAATAAAGATATCTTTGATTTCTTTTTCCATACTTTTATACGATGCTTGTTCGTTTTGAACATTCATGTTTTTTACCTCCCATATAACTTATAGTGAATGAGTAAGCAAAAAGCGAAAAAAAAGTAATAAAAATTACATTTATATTTAAACTAAAATAAAATGTTGCTATACTTACGATATAAAAAGTGAGGATTCATTATGATTTTATTAGTTGGTGCTTCCGCAAGTGGAAAAACAGAAGTTGCAAAGTTGTTAAATGCCTTATATGGCATTAAAAAGGTTATTACTCATACGACAAGACCGATGAGAAAGACGGAAGAGAATGATATTGATTATCACTTCGTAAGCAAAGATGAATTCTTAAAATTAAAAGAGCAAGGAGCATTTGTAGAAACAACACTCTATAATGGCAATTTTTATGGATCATCTAAAAAAGAAATAGCTGATGATAAAGTTTTAATTGTTGATCCTAATGGCTTTAAATCTTTTTTAGAATTACATGACCCTCGCATTGTTACATTCTTTCTTGATGCAAATGAAAAAACGAGATTTGAACGTATGATTCTACGCGGCGATAGCGTAGAACAAGCTAAATCTCGTATTGCTAATGATGAAACAAAATTCCCAGAAGAATTAAAACATAAAACAAATTATCAAATTGATAGTGAAAATATGACCTTATTAGATATGACAAATAAAATACATGACTTATATATTAATCATTTAAAAAATCTTTAAGTTTTTGTTTGTTATAATTTGGTAAGTATAAATCGACTAAATAATAGTCATCAAACATTTCCATATTCTTAATATATCCTAGTTTTTTTAAGCGGTATATGTCTTTAAAAACTGGGATTTTTATTTGCTTATATTCCCAATTCTTGCTTAGGCTATCAAAGATAAGTTTCATAATTTGCTCAATATCTTCATCAGTATTTAAAGATACTAATAATTCGTTTTCTTTAGGGATAAAAGGAATATTTTTGCATTCATCGACTTTATTATAAAGTATAATTTGCGGAATATTATCAGCATCAAGTTTAATTAAAATGTCTTCAGTTACAAACAAATTATTTAAATAATGAGGACTAGAAACATCAACGACATTAATTAATAGATCAGCTTCTTTAATTTCTTCTAAAGTGGATTTAAAAGCATCAACTAGCATAGTCGGAAGATGAGAAATAAAGCCAACAGTATCAGTTAATAAAAAACTAGGATAATCATAAATATCAATAAGGCGAGTAGAAGTTTCTAAAGTAGAGAAAAGACGATCTTCTTCTAATACTTTTTTACTATTTTTGTTATTAGATTTAGAAATTAATTTATTAAGAAGTGTTGATTTTCCAGCATTAGTATAACCAACGATAGCTACAACTGGTAAATTTGTACGCATTTTGCGCGTATTTTTTCTTTGGATAACTAATTCATCTAATTCTTTTTGCTTTCTTTTTAAAAGCATACGATATTTACTTCGATCTAAATCAATTTGTTTTTCACCAGATCCTTTATTATGGGCAGAACCACCACTAGTGACTTGGGAATAATTAGCTTCTTTGTTAACAAGACGATTTTTTAAATATTTTAAGTTAGCAATTTCAACTTGTAAACGCGCTTCTTTGCTTTTTGCCATAATCGAAAATATTTGTAGAATAACGCCAGTTCGATCTAAGATTTCAACTTTAAAAATATGATGCAAAGTATCGTATTGCGTTGGAGTTAAATCAAAATTACAAATTACAAGTTCGATATTTTCAGATTTAATTAAACGATGTATTTCATCGATTTTTCCAGTTCCTAAATAACTATTTATATAAGGTTCGCTCAAAACTTGTGAAGCGATAAAGTTAGGTGTAATGCCTAAGGTAAACAAAAGATTAAGCATTTCTTTATGCTTATATAAAAATTCATTTTTATCAATAATTGCTTCAATTAATAATACATTTTCCATATTATTTATTTATTAAGTCTAAATATTCATCGTAAGTCATTTCTTTATCGATAAAACTATTTTCATCAATATAAATAATACGATTAGCGACTGTTTGCATTAATTCGTGGTCGTGAGTTGTAAATAATAAAACACCTTTATAGTTAATCATACCTTTATTTAAAGCAGTAATTGCTTCAAGATCTAAGTGGTTAGTAGGTTCGTTCATAATTAATAAATTACCCGCAGTTAACATAGTTTTTGCCATCATACAACGAACTTTTTCTCCACCAGAAAGAACATTAACTGGTTTAAGTGCTTCTTCACCAGAAAATAACATTCTGCCTAACCAGCCACGTAAATAACTTTCGTGTTGATCATTAGAATAAGGACGAAGCCAATCCACTAATGACTCAGTATGTCCTTCAAAATATTTACTATTTTCAGTTGGTAAATAAGTAGGTGTTACAGTAATACCATATTTGAATTTACCTTCATAATCTTCATCTTCTCCTGCTAAAATAGCAAATAATGCATTTAATATATTACTATTTGGTGAAAGAAACGCCACTTTGTCACCACGTTTAAGAGTAAAACTTATATTCGAAAATAATCCTTTTTTGCTAAGGTTTTCGACGAATAATATATCTTGTCCCAAATCTTTTTCAAATTTGAAGTCGATAAATGGATATCTTCTATTGGATGGTTTTAAATCAGTTAATTCAATTTTATCTAATTCTTTCTTTCTTGATGTTGCTTGCTTTGATTTAGAAGCATTTGCCGCAAATCGAGCAATAAAATCTTGTAATTCTTTGATACGTGCTTCGGCTTTTTGGTTTTGATCTTTAGCTTGCTTTAAAAGTAACTGAGAAGATTCATACCAGAAGTCATAATTACCAATATAAACTTGGATCTTTCCATAATCGACATCAAGAATTCTTGTGCAAACTTTATTTAAAAAGTGGCGGTCATGAGAAACAATAATAACGGTATTTTCAAAATTATATAAGAAATTTTCTAACCAACGT
>CAKPJO010000129.1 GCA_934162685.1 uncultured Bacilli bacterium
AATCAAATGTATGCACCAATAAATATTGTAGTGCTTTATATCCTAAACCATCTTCTGAATAATATTCATTAAATAATTCGTTATATAAATAATAATCTTTATTTTGAAGCATTTCTTCCTTAATACTAGCATCTAAATCCATCGAATCCAAAGATTGATTTAATTCAATAATACCACAAGCTAAATTAATAAAACTTTTTTCTAATGTTTTTATATTACTATTCACTTGTTGAATATCTTCATTTAAATATATATCTTCAAATGTTTGGTTTATATTATATTTAAAAAATATTTCTAATCTTTCTACTGTACGATTTAAATCTCTGTTTATAAAATAATAACCATTTTCATCAAACTTAACTGCTGCTATATATAGTTCACTTTGAAGAAGATTGCTACCGTAATAATAGTTTCCATTATTAATAGCAATATCACTAAATGCACAATAACGTTTGCTATTATTTTTAATATAATAATACGATGTTATTTTAACTGATTGTTCACTAAACATAACATTATCTACATAACCATTTTTAAATTTAATTTTAAAATATGGTGTTGCTTTTAAATCAGCTTTTGAAATGTATTCACTCAAACTACTACCTGACATAAGTGACAAGCCTTCATCACTTTTAACATCGTACTTAACTTCATATGCAACATTATTAATCAAAACTTTTAGTTTCTTATCACTATCAATAAATACATTACTTCTATCAACATAAACTTTTTCTAAATTATCATCTAAATAATACCATTTTTCATGAAGAATATGTTTTACTCCTTGAGCATCAATATATGTTACATCTTTACACCCGCCTATATTATCATAGTCACTAGATTTAACTAAAAATTGATGTAAGTTTGTTCTCCATCCTTTTCCCATGAAATAATCTTTATTATTATCATAATCTTTAGAATCAAATATTGCAGATATTCCTACATCCAAGGAATTATGTGATATTGTGGTTAATGGTATTTCATGAGTAAATTCACCATTTTTAACATTTACGTTTGTTACGTTTCCTTCTTTCATATAATAATTTTTAGTATTAATTATTTCAACTTCATTTTTGCATTCAATAACTATTGTAGGACAGTTTGATGATTCGGCAAGAGGAGTATAAAAACTATATTTTCCATAGCAAGACTTAATACTAGTATCATCTTTAATTTCCATAACAATATTAATTTTTTCACCATTGATAAAGTCACTAGAAATATCAAATTTCAATTCATTTGAAATAACACTAGGAGCATAACTAGCCACTTGTTCTCCGTTTTTATAAACAATTAATTCTAACGATTCATAACGCACACTTTTAGTGTAAAGCGGTAATGTCAATGATACTTGAGTTGCCTTTTTTCTTATTTCTTCAGAAATATTAGAACAATCAACTAAAACATAAATGTTTTGTTTGAAATTCTCTCCATTATCATTTTTTTCAATAGTAGCACTAATATATTTAGAAGTAGTTATGCATGGTTTATCATTTGTAACTCCATCTTCATTATGCATATGAATAATACTATTGGAATGTACTTTAATCGTTGGATCAATAACAACTGGGAATACTCTTTCATCATTATTAATCCAATTAGCGTTAACCCTTAAACTTAATGTTAATACTTCGCCATCTTCAGAAATTTCATAATAGCAATCATCACTTCTTTTATTATTGGCATCCACCATATATGGACTTAATATGGTGTAGATTGTTTCTCCATCTTTTTGTAATTCTAATGTATTAGTGTTTTGATTAAATACTGGTGTTAAATCTTTAATATCTAATGTAAAATCAAAATCATAATTATCTTGTTTACTATTTATAATTAAACTTTCTTTTATTCCTTCTTCTACACAAGAATACTTTAAATCGATTCCTTCTTCTATGCTCTTATATAGCATATTATTATCTTCACATTCATAAGTAGCAACTTTCTTAAAACTTCTTTGTTTATTTACTAAAGCTAAACTTATTTCGTGATTATCTTTATTAATAGTTAATAACTTAGCGTCATTAATATTTTTAGCAAATGATGCTTTAAATGTTTGAGCTTCTTTACTAACTAAACGATTATTTTCTTCACTTAATTTAAATGTTTCATTTAAAAGTGCAATTTCTTCAATAATCTTTTCTCCTACTTTATATTTCTTTCCAAATTTTGTTGCCTCAATAAATACTTTTTCTTTATTTACTAAAGGCTTTTCTTCTTTTATATTTTCCTTTGTTTCTACTTCTTCATTCACGACTGGTTTTAATTCTACTTCTCCATCCACAACTTTTTGATTTTCAACATACTTCCTCATTACTTCTTACCTTCTTTCTTGTTTGTTAAAATCCATTTCTTTTTTGTTTCATCAATTGGTTCATCTAATTTTTTGATAATTGTTTCCGCATATTCTAGCTTTTCATATACATCTTTTTTCTTACTCATTTGATGTAAAGCAGTATAAATACCTTTAGTATTTGTTAATGTAAATGTGATACCTGTTAATAAAGATGTTAATAATGAGCCACTTAATTGAATATGATGTTTTAAAATAAATATCTCATTAATAAAATACAAAGCCACATAACTTACTGAAGCAATTATTCTTCCTACCATTGATAACTTAGCGTCAACTAAACTAGATTCCATATCTTTTGTTATGACTTTACTTTTCTTCATAATTGCTTTTATGATTTGTGTTAATACAAGTGTTAGAAAACTTGATATAACTGTTATAAAGCCAATGCTTAGATAAAAATCTATATTTTTCATTTCGTCAAAGTTCATTTATTTTCGACCTCCTTTCGTTTCTAATATATCGTAAGGAAATAGAAAAAAAGTCCGGAAATTCCGGACAGTGGAGATTAATCATATCTTGATATAAATATTTATATCAATAATTAATTATTTTGTTTCTTTTTTTCTAAGCACTTAAAAAGTTCTTGACAAACAGCAATATGACTCTCAATGAACTTAATGTGTTCATATAATGTTGTTTTAGATATATTTAATTCAGTAGTTAAATAATAGACGTTATAATCTTCTTTAGCTAAATAAATCAATTCTATCTCTTTAGTAAATTGCGTTTTATTGACTTTGTCATAAATGACAAAATAATAATCATACAAAAATTCTAAAGCAAAATCAACATAATCTCCTGTTATGCGCTTTACTGATTTTTTCATTTCGCCAACTAGCTCCATCTTAATTATTAAGATATCGCCCTCTACCCCTTTCAACATTATGTTAAAGTAAAAAAATATTTTTTTCTACAATTTTTTTCGATTTTCCGCTGATTGTCTTATGAAAATGCTTCCAATTGACTCACTATCAAAAGGGCAAAGTGGAGATAAATAAGGCACACTCCAAACTTTTAAAGAAATCAAATATAAGAACAAAAATAAACTATAAATTATAAAACCATTTTTACCAAATAGAGCTACCGCTAAGATAAGAATAAGATTATTAAGTTTCATCGACATAGATAATTCATAACTCGGTGTTGCAAAGCCACAAATTTGTGAAATCGAGCATAGTAAAAGCACTTCTGGCAAAAATAAACCTAACTCTAATGATACTTGTCCTAATATTACCGCTGAAATTAATGATATTCCAGTTTGAAGTGTGGTTGGAGTATGAATAGATGCAAGTCGAACAATTTCTAGAATTAACTCAACAATAATGATTTGAATGGCAATTCCTAATTCGATATTTTCATTAGATATCGTTATTTTTAATGCATTCATGATTTCCGAATTATCAATAATACACATCCATAAAGGAATTAAAAATAAGGATAATAAAATTGCAATACCGCGAATTAAGCGTGTGAAAGTACCCACTAGTGGCGATTGGCGAAATTCTTCAACGTGCATTGTATGATCAAAAAGTGTTATAGGTGTAATTATCACACTTGCGGATGTATCAACTAAAATAGCAATTTTTCCGTGCATTATACTAATAGATGCTACATCTGGTCTTTCCGTATATCGAACAAGCGGAAATGGTGTATATTTTTGTTTAAATAATAGTTCTTCTAAAGAACGATCACTCATAATTAAAGATTCTACATCAATGTTTCTTAATTCATCTTCTATTCTTTTTATTAAACGTTGGTCGACTTCATTTTTTAAATACACTACCGCAACAGAAGTTTTACTTTTCTCAGAAACTAAGAAAGGTTTAGCTACTAAATCAGTAGTTTTTAATCTTCTTCTAATTAAACCAATATTCGTATTAATTGATTCACTAAATCCATCACGCGAACCACGAATAGTTTTTTCTGTTAATGGTTCTTCTATTGAGCGATTCGGATAACTTTTGGCATCAATTAAATAAATAGTTTCGTCATTAATATAAAGAACTAAAAAGCCAGCATATAATTCTTCAATTATCGTATCAATATTAGTTTCTTTTTTTATTTCTCCGTTATAAATTAATAAATTTAAATCTTTAATGCTTTTTAATTTATCTAAATATTCCATTAGATAAATAATATCCATTTTATCCACTAAAGAAGAAGTAAAATATATCGTTGCAGATTTATCTTTAATTTTGATACTTTTCTTTTTCATATCAAAATTGTTTAACAAATCAATC
>CAKPJO010000130.1 GCA_934162685.1 uncultured Bacilli bacterium
AATTGTATAATTTCTAATAAATCTGCTTATTTTTCTAGTGGTGATTCTTCTTCATTAAAGAAGCCTCATACTATGAACTTTGGTATGAGTAATGGAAAAAACGATGTATCAACTTATGAAGATTTATTAAATGGTTTAAGTGATTATAGTGGCGGACACGGCACCCATGTTGCATCTATGATTTCTTCTCAAATTAATGGTGTTGGCTCCGTTGGTATTGCTCCAGAGGCTGAATTAATATTTATTAAATGTGCAAATGAAAACGGCGTATTTCCAAGTAGAAATTGGATTAATGGCGCTATCGAATATGCAATAGAAGTAGGCGCGGATATTATTAATTTATCAATCCAATCTTACGCCGTTAGCGATATTAAATATGGCTCATCCACAAGTGGAACAGGATACACTGATGCATCAACGGCTTACGCTGATACAATTAAAAAAGCTTGGGAGAATGGAATAATTATTGTTTCTGCTTCGGGTAACTATAATACAAATTATGCTTCATATCCTGCAAATAATGATAATGTAATTTGTGTAGGTGCTTTAGCTAACGAATCATTAGATACTAAAGCTACTTATTCAAATTATGGAAATGGCGGAACAAAATCCGATGCAAATGGAAAGCAAGTCGCTTGTGGAGACATAGACTTAGTTGCACCAGGCGGAGGATATGGCGCAAATGCAAAATCTAATAGTTCATATTCTGATAGTAGTTGGGGTGGAACTTCATTTGCCTCTCCGTTAGTGGCAGGCGCTATTGCATTATATAAAGAAGCTTATCCTAACGCTTCACAAAGTGATATTATCAAAGCATTATATGAATCATGTTTTGATTTAAATAATGAAGAGTATTTTGGAAATGGTCGTTTAGATGTTAAAAAATTTCTTTCTACTAGTGTTGATTCACTAGTGGATAATACGGTAAACGCTATTGATTCATTTATAAACTCTTTTAAAGAAAAAAGAGAAGATCCATCCGACTTAACTAATATTACTGATGCCTATGATATTGCAAGTGATTTATATGGTAACTTAAGCAAAGAAGAACAACAATTAGTTAGTAATTCTAAATATTTAGATGCAGGTTTAAATGCATATATGTTTTTAGATGACTTTTATTATAAAGAAGTACGTCTAAAAGATAAAAATGATGAATGGTCAATTTGTGAGTTTATCGCTAATAAAGATAACGCGGAAACATTTAAAGAAAATTGTGATATGTATATAGATGATTTAACTAATGAAATATTAAACTTTACATATGATATTCCTACAAGTGACGGAGGATATGTTACCATTAATGAAACTTTAAATTATATTTTGATGGCATTTAATTCAAATGTAATAGAAACTAATGAAAATAGTAATACAAACGTTAATTTAGAAATTGTTACTTTTCCAACACTATTAATTGTAGTTTTGGGGTTAATTATGTTTATCATTTTGTTACTATATGTTAGAAAAGGCAAAAAAAGTTAATTTTTACACTTCTTAATAGTTTCTTTGTGCTTAAATATTATGTATAATAATTGTTAGTTTCTTTGTGGAGGTGGATGAAATGCCAAAATGTCGTATATGTGATGCAAAAGTAGATGCAAAGGCAAGTGTATGTCCTGTTTGTGGATGTCCAAATCCTTGTGATGGCAAATCAAAGACATCTGACTTAACAATGAATATATCTGATATGTTAGACACTGTAGATTTTCATTATAAAAGTAAAAAGAAAGCTGCATTATTTACAATGTTTCTTGATATTGTTGGTGTAGGACGTCGTTATTTAGGATATAACACTAGTTCTTGGATTATGACCGCGGTTAATGTCGTTATATTAATAGCAACATATTTTGTTGCTAACGCTATTCATTTAGATGTTTTGTTAGCTTATATCGGAATTATTTGTTTGATTTTTGCAATTAATGTTGTGCGTGGATTAGTAATCTTATTAACTAATTCTACGGACGCAAACGGGGATGAATTAGAATAGTGCAACGCTATTTTGTAACCGGAAATATTGAAAACATCACTTTTGATGAAAGTGATATTTTTCATATTGAGCGTGTTATGCGTTTTCGTGTTGGTGATCAAATAGAATTAGTGCTTAATAATCATGTTTATCTTGCTACTTTAGAAGGTTTCCATCCTTTAAAAGTAATAGTAAATAATGAAATTATTGAAAACCGCGAATTATCTTCTAAAATCACTTTATTATATTGTCTTCCAAAAGGAGATAAACTTGATTTAGTTATCCAAAAGGCTACCGAAATTGGTGTTAGTAAAATTGTAGGAGTAGAATCAAGTAGAACGGTTGTTCATATTGAAAAAAAAGATAAAGAGAAAAAACTTCAACGCTACAATAAAATTATTAAAGAAGCTAGCGAACAATCTAAAAGAACTGTATTACCAATTTTTGAAGATGTAATTGATTATAAAGATATTAAAAAACATTTAAGTAAGCATAATTTTATCGCTTATGAAAAAGAAGCACTTACTAGTAATAAATTAATGGATAAACTAAAAGATATTAACGGAAACGAAGATATTACTATTCTTGTTGGGGCGGAAGGCGGATTTTCCGAATCAGAAGTAGAATATGCTAATTCAGTAGGATTTATTAACGTTTCTCTAGGCAAATTAATATTACGTAGTGAAACTGCTGCTATATACTTTATGAGTGTTTTATCATTTATGCTTAATGCAAGGTGAACTTATGAAAGTACTTGTAGAACTTAAAAAAATTGCTAAACATCGAAAAAAATCTCGAAGTTTAGAATATGTCTTTTATAAGGAAAATGAGCAAAAGCTTCGTAAATATCCTTATTTTGATAAATGTTTATCAGATAACAAAGACTTCCGTATTATTCAATCTAATATTATTATTAGAGGATTAATAAATAAAGAAATAATTGATAAAAAAATTATTGAATATAAAAATGAGTGCATTACAAAAAATAAAAAACCAAATTCTAAAGAATTAAGAGGGATAATTAATGATGCGATTGTGGATTTACCATATTTAAATGACAAAAACAATCATCGTATTTATATTCCGTTTTTTTCTAAGGCTCTTAATGTTATTTATCTTGATGAACCAATAAAACTCTTGAATTATCCTTATAATGAATTATTAAATGATTTTTCATCGAGTGTCATAGATGCTTTTGAAACATATAATTATGAACTTTATGATTCGTATTTTTCAAAAATGATAAGAAGTGTCAGTGATAAAACATCAATGGCTTTTTTTAATGTTGATGATTATTTTATTTATGTAATTGATAATCAAGGTAGATTAGATTTAATTATTTATACATTTGATAAATATATCCCAGAAATTAATGTCAAAGATTTTATTAAAAGAGTTAATAATTTAATGACTGTTTTTTATAAAAATGATCGTATGGAGTTTATAAAAGCATTATATATGGAACGTTTTATATCATTACGAACATATAAGAAAATTTTAGGAAAGTTGAGGCAAGAAAAATGAAATATAAAGTAGTTACATTAGGATGTAAAGTAAATACATATGAATCCGAAGCTTTAAAGACTTTATTTGATAAAAAAGGTTATACCAATGATGAAGAAAATCCTGATGTCATTGTAGTTAATACATGTTCTGTTACTTCGACTAGTGACCAAAAATGTCGCCAAAAAATCCGTGGGTTAATTAAAACTCATCCTAATGCCGTTATGGTTGTTATGGGATGTTATGCCCAAGTAGGATTTAAAGTAATTAGTGAAATACCAGGAGTTAATATTATTGTTGGAACAAATAATCGTCACTTAATTCCAGAATTAGTGGATAAGTATTTATTTGACCATAAACAAATTAATATTGTTGAAGAAGCCAAAAGAGATTTTAAATATGAAAGTTTAAGTGTTACATCATATTATGAAAACACACGTGCGTTTTTAAAAATTCAAGATGGTTGTGATAATTTTTGCTCATATTGTATTATTCCTTACGCTCGTGGGAGAATGCGTTCTAGAAATAAAAATGAAGTATTAAAAGAAGTAAGCCAATTACTTGATAATGGCTTTAAAGAAATTGTCTTAACTGGTATTCATACCGCGGGATATGGAAAAGACTTTCCTGATTATAAATTCCATGATTTAGTACGTGATATCTTACAAGATAAACGTCTTAAAAGATTAAGAATATCTTCCATTGAAGAAAGTGAAATCACTCCGGAACTAATTGATTTATTTAAAGAATATGATGCTTTAGCGCGTCACTTACATATTCCTCTTCAATCGGGTTCAGATGGCGTTTTAAAAAGAATGAACCGTAAATATGACGCTACGTCGTTTTGGTATAAGATTGCGGGTATTAAGGCCTCTGTACCAGATATTGCAATAACTACGGATATAATTGTTGGTTTCCCAGGTGAAACAGAAGAGGAA
>CAKPJO010000131.1 GCA_934162685.1 uncultured Bacilli bacterium
ATCTGTAATAGCGCGTTTAATAAAAGTCATATTAGTACCTCCGTCCAAAATAAAATCTAATTTTATTTTAGACGTAATTTAATAAAATATCAACTCTTCTTAAGAAAAAAATATACCACTTTTTTATTTTATATTACAAAGCACACTTGTCAACTTAAAAAACCATTCCAATAGAGAATGGTTTATCATTTTAATCTTTTAAATAATTTTTTAAAAAATATTCTAATGTCCTAATAAAGATGATATCTGAGCGATCATTACCATATGATCCACATAAATAGCCGATTACTTTATTAGTGTCTAAAGAAAATACTGGGCCACCACTATTGCCGGGTGCGGAATTAATATCTAAATAATAACAAATATGACCATTAATTTTATTTTTAGAAGAAATGTATCCTTTAGTAAGCGATGGCTCTAATTCCATTATTTCATCATTTAATGCTGAACCAAATGGATAACCAAATATAGCAACATCATTACCTGTCTTCAGTGTTTTGTAATCTAATTCTAATTCATAGAAGTAATTATCAATACAACCTTCTAATTCAATAATAGCAAAATCTTCATCTTCATTTTGAATTAATATATTTGCTTTATAAACAGTCTTTTTACCTTCGTTATTAATTAAGCCAACATAGATTTCAGTAGAGCCTTTAATTACATGATTACAAGTAAAACATAGACCGGTATTTGTAATCATAAATCCAGATCCTGATCCAGTATCAGTTTCGATATATGCCAAAGATTCTTCTTTATTTTTGTAATTAACCTTTTTATCTGAATCAAGATTAATTAGTTTTTTTTTACATAATAATCTTTTAATGATTTTTTAGCATTTGGTTGTTCTTTTGGTTGTGACTGTTTTGCAGCAATCATATTTTCAAAGTCTTGCTTTTGTTCATTAACAACATTAATCAAATCAACTAATAAACAACCATTTGATACTTCTTCTTTATATGCTTTTCCATCTGCTTGCATAATGCCAGCGATGATTGCGCAGAAGTTCTTATATAAATCATCTAAATAATTATGTTCTGTCATTGCGTCAATTAATGAAAATACTCTAACAAAATCCTCTGATAAAGAAATAACTGACTTTCTAGATTCTTCTAATACTTCTTTTAAAGAATTTTCATCAGTATTAAAGATTACATCCCATGTAACGCCTTGATATCCAGTTTGATTTAAATAATCACAAAAATCACAAAATTGTGACATTGATTTAATAAAACTGACTTCATTTTCATCTAAATTGCCATCATTAAGAGCAACTTGAAGCATAGAGTATTGGATAATAACGTCAAGTTGATTTAAACCAACACGAACATCAAAATTCTTTCCTTCGTTTGCCATAGATTGTTGATGAAATTGAAACATTTCCGTTGCAGTGTTCATTACAGCAACATAAGCTTTTGCAGCTCCTTCAAATACATTTTTTTCCATATTATTTTTCCTCTTACTTTTTCATTATAATAATTTGTTAATATATAATCAAAACTTTTTTATACAATGTTCAAATTAATTGACTGCTAGTTTCAAATTTTTTAGCTCTTTCATAATAAATTTTGCTTTGTTCTTCATTATTTAAATACTTCGCATATATAATTCCGATTCGATTTAAAAAATCTTTAATATTTATATTGCGTTTATTTTCATTTAATTCATTTTTGTTTAAATATTCTATTGCATGTTTATATTCATTAATAGCTTCTTCATATTCTTTTTTAACACTAAAGCTTGTGCCATATAATTAGAACTTATCGCAAACATATCATTAGAATCATCAAATTTAGCAATTTTATTATTCCTGCAGTTCTTTCAACAATCATTCACATTCAAGTTTATCGTTGGAATTTTCATAAAATTATGATTTTTCCAACGATTTAGGAAAGATTAGTATCTATTTTGTTTGTTAAGAAATCAATAATATTGATATGAGTAATATCATTAGTTGATGTATCTTTCGTATCCAAAGTCATTAGATATTTTGGAAAATGGTCATTTATTTTATCAAACGCTCCATATTCACGATTATATGCTTTTTCAGTATCTACAGAATATGCAACTTGAATTAAACATTTCTTTTTTCCTTTAATAACAACAAAATCGATTTCTCCATCTGTCATTTTGCCATATCTCACTTAATATCCACGATACAATTTTCAAATAAAATACATAAGTCTACTTTTTGTTTTTTATTTAGTTTCATTTATGAATTTGTTTTGATAAATAGCAAAAAGAGTTGAAACGCTCCATTAAATCCAATATAATTGTATTTAGAGGTGCAAATATGATAGTTACAACATCAATGCTTAAAGAAAAATATCACAATTACGCTAATCCTTTAGACAAAATAAAAAGAGATGCCGACAAGGGATTACTTTTCAGATTAACAAATGGAATCTACGAAACTAATAAAAATGTTAATCCTTGCTTATTAGCTTCTTCTATTTTGTCACCTTCGTATCTAAGTTTTGATTGGGCTTTATCCTATTATGGAATGATTCCTGAAAAAGTTTTTTCCATCACATCCGCTACTTTGGAAAATAGAAAAAATAAGACATTTGAAAATTATTTTGGAAGATATGAGTACACCGACATTCCAGCTAGAGTTTTTTCTGAAGGCTTAATATATCTTGAGAACGATGAGTATATTGTAAAAATTGCCACCAAAGAAAAAGCTTTATGTGACTCATTATGTAAATGGAGAGTAACTAAAAGTATAAAAGAACTTAAAGAACTTTTGTTTATAGATAAGAGAATTGATGAGAATGAGTTTGCTACTTGTGATTTTAAATTAATGAAGAGACTTGCTAGCCTATACAATAAGACTAATCTTAAATTATTGTGTAAACTCATCAGAATGGAGTATGAAAATGAATAGTGTAATTGAAACAATGTTATGGAAATATAATCCACAAAACAATGAGGAAAGAGAAAACGCAATTAAGGAAATTATCCAAGAAATTGCTTTAGCAGGTTTATCTCGTGGCGGGTTCTTTGAAAAGGCTGCCTTTTATGGAGGAACTTGCTTGAGAATTTTTTATGGTTTAAATAGATTCAGTGAGGATCTCGACTTCGCATTGTTAAAAAAAGATTCAAATTTTAAATTGACTGACTATTTCCCCGCCTTGAAAAAGGAATTTAGCTCATACGGAATAGAAATTAATATTGAAGAAAAAGGAAAGGTGTTCAACTCTGAGATTCAAAGTGCATTTATCAAAGGAAATACTTTGATTTTAATGATGTCTTTCTTTCCTATGAACGAAGATGCTAAAAAAATTATCTCGAACCAAAAAATGAAAATTAAATTTGAAGTTGATACTGACAATCCAGAAGGCGGTAGAACGGAAACAAAATTTAGAATGCTCCCCGCTCCTTATGAAGTGAAAGTTTTTGATGAATCAACTCTTTTTGCTGGTAAAATACACGCAATTATTTGTAGAAACTACAAGAGCCATGTTAAAGGAAGAGACTACTACGACTATCTTTTCTATATTGGAAAAGGTTCAAGATTTAATCTTACATATCTTGAGAGCAAACTGAAAAACACCGGTGCTATTCCACAAAATGAGAAACTAACATTGGAAAAAGTAAAAGAAATGCTAAAGGTACGATTTGAGATTATTGACTATTCATCAGCAAAAGACGATGTTTCAAATTTTGTTAGTGATAAGAATGTCTTGAAACTTTGGAAAAAAGAATTATTCATCTCAACATTAGATGAGTTAAAAGAAAATAAGTAGCAAACTGCTATTTATTCATGGAGGACTTATTCTTCCTTTTTTATTTACTGAAAATCAAATAAGTTTGTAGTGCGATGTTTTTTTATTGATTCACTAAAAATCAGCATATGACAAAATGTGGTAACAGCTATTAATTTATTAAATTAATATTTTTTTCTACTATTAACGAAGAATAAAAGTGTCCGGACTTTCCGGACGTTTTATTTGTTTTTTTGTGCTACAATATATAACCCGTTCTTCATAATATAAAAACAACCATTAGAAGTTGAAAATATTATGAATTCTTATCGAAGGTATGGCGTATAGCGAAAATTTCTCAAAATGCGAGAAATTTTGGGCATAAATATTGAAAATGCTATGAATTTATGCTATTATAAATGTACCTGAGGAGTAGCGTACTCGAGTAATCTCAACACACCCGTTTGATAAAACTGGGATTACTAATCAATAAAAGATTTCGCAAGATCATGGTAAGACCCCATGATCTTTTTTCATGGAAATAAACTATAATCAAGGAGGAAAATAATTATGATTAAGTCTATTTTATTTGTCGTTTTTGCTGCACTTATTATTCTATTTTTAGTGGGAATTGCGGTTTCCACTAATACAAAGAAAGGAAAAATCATTGATGTAACTAATGGTAA
>CAKPJO010000132.1 GCA_934162685.1 uncultured Bacilli bacterium
TACTTTCATAATTAATCAATGTTTATTGTATTAGAAACAATATAATTTGGACGTCCTTTAACTTCATCATAAATTCTACCAATATATGCATTACTAAAGCCATTAGTCATTAAGATAATTCCGCCCACTAAAACTATAGTTGGGAATAACCAAGCCACTAACGGAAGAGCAATACCCACGGCAACTAAAACGATAAAAGTAATAAATGCAATTAATGATAACAAAATAAATGTAATTCCTAATTTTAACGATACTTTTAATGGATACATACTATTAGCAATGATGCCATCTTCCGCTAGACGAACCATTTTTTTAACAGTCCACTTAGTAACGCCAGCACTTCTTTCTGGACGATCAAATTCAATTGATGTTTGTTTAAATCCAACCCAAGTAGCCAAAGCACGTAAATAACGATTATGTTCTGGTAAAGCTAATATAGCGTCCACTACCTTGCGGTCATAAAGTTTAAATTCGCCGGTATCGGTTGGAATATCCATATTAGTGATTTGACGTAAGAAACGATAATAGCAATAAGAAGTAACTTTCTTAAATACTGTTTCGCCTTTTCTTTTTTTACGTTTTCCGTGCACTACTTCAAATCCTTTTTTCCATTCTTTGATCATTTCAATAGCAACACTTGGTGGATCTTGTAAATCCACATCCATTATGATAATAGCTTCTCCTTTAGCGTACTTTAAAGCTGCAAGTTCCGCCGCTTGTTGACCAAAATTTCTTGAAAAATTAATAACTTTTACTCTTTTGTCATTATTAGCTAAAGAAGTTAATATTTCTAAAGAACCATCTTTACTTCCATCATTAACAAATACAATTTCATAAGGTTCTTTAAGAGGTGCAATAGCCTTAGTCATCGCTTCATAAAATAAGTCAATAGATTCCTCTTCGTTATAAACTGGTACTAAAATTGAATACTTTGGTAACATAATCGTTCCTCCTAACAATAAAATGCCACGACTGGTCTTTTAATTTGTATATATTCTGAAGTGCTAATAAATCCTAAAGCATAGTAAGCATTAGGAATATTAGGTACATCATAACTAAATATTGTTCCATTAGCAAACGGATATAGATTTGAAGCAATAGTAATAACTTGATAAGTTTTTCCTTTATCTACACTATACATCAAATACATATTCGTATAAGCCTTAATTGCATTATATTTAAATGTAATACGTTTAATGTTTGTTAAATCACCTTCAAAGATTAAAGCCGCTACTTTAAGAGTAGTTTCTAGATTCTCTTCTTCTATTCCCATTGCTAAGCCCACGCTTTTATAATTAGCTAAATTAGCGTAAGCAAGAGAAGGACTACTTTTAGAATCCGCTGTTCCTAAAGTAATACCATTTGAAGCACTAGCAACATTAGCTTTAACAGTAACAGTTTTGTCATTATAAGTGACTTCTTTACTAACATCTTTTTTATATTGTGCCCCACTAGATAAAGAAACTGCATCATATAAGAACTCTGGTTCTTCTTCAATAACTTCTACTTTAATTTTATTAGTAATTGTTCCATCACTAATAACAATATTAGTCATACCAGGCTCATGCGCCGTAATTATATTTTCTTCTATTGATGCAATAGTGGGATTACTGGAATTCATTATTAAATTATGATTTAAAGTTGGAAAACACTTAGTTTCAATTTCAAAAGTATTATTAATAGCAAGTGTTACATTCTTTTTATTAATGCCAATGTAATTTAGACTAACTTCATCATAAATATTACTTAAATCTTTTAATGCCCCTAATCCTTCATAAGTCGTATCAAAACACATATTAGCAAACTCTGGATGATCAATAAATACATTACGGTTACCTTGTAATTTTTGTCCTTCTTTATTGCGATTCATTTCTAAATAATTAACAGGGTCTAAAGTATTCCAATTAAGTAATAATTTCCAAGCATCCTCTTCCGTTCCACTTGGTGTAGAAACAATATCCGTTATTTTTAATTCTCCGCGTTTATCAATCACTACATCTTTAGAAGCATCTAAACTCGCACTATAACGCACATAAACATACATTAAAATACGGGCAATATCGCCTTTAATTTCATCACTTGGTTCAAATACATTACCGCCAAAATAATTACCTGTATCACTTATTTGAGTAGCGTTAGTTTTATCAACAATACCATAAGGAACATTAGATCTTGTTGAATTTACTAACATTAATGCTGGACGGACATGATGAATGTCACTTCCTGCATTTCTAGCGCTATCATTGATGGTGGTATATAAGCCATTAGAATGGTTTTTACACCATACGTGTTCTCTATTCCATAATGACTCATTCCAAGTTCCATCAATAATATCACGGGTATATAACGTAACCATTGAATTATCATCCATTAAATCACTATCAGTAGATGATAATTTAGTTTTTAAATCACCATAAGAAGTAATACTTGTTTGGGTATTAGCCATTAATATGGATAAACCATTTTGTAAATCTAAGCCACTTTTACCAATAACATATTCATTTAATATATCTTTATTATCACCTGTAATAGAATAATAATCGTTTCTAATTACACGCTCTTCATCATCATAATATTCGATAGTTGGTTCTGGTGTTGAATCACTAGTGTATGGAGAAGTACTAGGGTCACTAATACTTATATTACTAGTAGGTGTACTAACCGGATTATTACTAGGAGTATTAGAATTACTAGTAGAAGGTTTATTACATGAAAAAAGTAATAAGGATAAAACAATTAGGTTAAGTTTTACTTTTTTCATAATAAAATAAGGCTCCTTTTAAAATAATTAGAAATATTGTAAAACACAATCTTTCTTTTTGTATATTATATATACAAATACTAAAAAATGCAAAAAGATATAGTAATGTTGCTTAAATTTAGATACTAAGATAGTTTAATATCTTATTTAAGATAAGTAGCTTTATATTTGCATTTTTATAATTATCCATATTTTTATAAATTCATCGCTTTTTTGCGACTACATTTTTTATAGCCATAACAAATAAAGCCTTATATATTTAAGCGAAAGGTTCTTTGAAATACATTTCCAATTACAGCATGATATCAAATGCATTTATTGTTTATATTGTTTTAGCAAATCTAATAAAACGATAAAATTACTGCCTCTTTTAATAGAATTAGAATCCTTCATTATATAATCCCAACTATCTTCGTAATTTTTCGGAACACTAAAACTACATTCACTCATTTTATTATAAAATTCTTTGGGTTTATCTTCATAATATTCTTCAAATTTATTTGACAAAATTCTCTTTTCGTCATCACTACAATTATGAAGATTATATAACGTATGTTCTAGATTTCTTGAAAAAAATAAAACCTTATAGTTAACATTAGAAATTTTATCAAGTGATATTAAATACTTATATATTTCTTTTTTATTTTCATTAATCGTTCTACTTTTTGTTATATCATCAGTATAAATTATCCCTAATTCTTCATCAAAATAATAACCATTTTCAACAATAGCATAAGCATCACTAGATACAAATGCACCATCGGTATCGATTATATGAAATACGCCAAAAAAGTCTGATGGATATAAATGATATTGTCTTTTATACTCATCAATTATGCTTTTCAAATTAATATGACAAGATTTTTTTGTAGCACCTTGCTTTAATGCTATATCACCATGAGTAATATAAGATTGTATAGAAACGCCTTCTTTTTTTATAAATTCTTTAATAGGAGCATATATTGTTACTTGATCTGATTTTCCTTCGCAAATTATTAATAAAAATTTATTCATGTTTTATAAGTTCTCCTGCTTTAACAAAAGAACGATAAATATCATATAAATCAATTGGCTCAGAAAAATTATTATCGCTATCTAAAAATAATTTTCTTAAGTATTGATTTCTTAAATTCTCCGTTTTGCTTAATCGAGGATAAGAAATATATCTATCATTTTCATCTAATGATGAGAAAATGATTGAATCTCTAATTACCTCTAAAGCACGCAAATTATGTGATGTAAACAAGAATTGTCCTTTTGCTTCTTCTTTAAATCCTTTTAATAATTCTCCTAATAAATATTCAAAAATACCCGAATCAAACTCATCAACAACTAAAATTGATGATTTATTGTTAAACACATCAACCATTGAAGAAATCAGTGAAATTATCTTCTTAATACCATCTGATTCTAATCTTAATGGTATTCTTAAATCATTTCTAATCGAAACTACTTCGCACCTAAAACCCTCTATACCATTTTCTAAAATCGCATTACCTAAATCCACTACTTCGACATGCATGTTAGGAATTATTTTATTAATAACAATATCTATTTCTTTAAAATAATCAAAAACTATTGGCTTTATTTCATTACTTAATATACTTTCTCCAAAAATAGA
>CAKPJO010000133.1 GCA_934162685.1 uncultured Bacilli bacterium
AATCAATACATTGAAACAACAATTACAATAAGAAATATCGAACAAGGTGACCGTGATCCTGATGGTAATATCATTAGTGGCACTGAATATAATTCTTATTTTAGAAAAGATGCGAGCAAGGGACACTTAACAATTTATGCAAGATTAAATAATGGCCTTGTATTTAACTTAAGAGTTGATGGCTCTACTTCGCCTTTCCCAGATGAAACTTTATTTGAAGTTGGAAAGAGTTATAAAGTAAAAGGATATATGATTCCTTATTTCGATAATTATCAAATGATGATGTTTAATAATATAGCATCATACAATTATATTACACCAATTAATTAAAGGGAGAAAAAACACAATGAATAAAAAAATAGGATTTTTAGCAGCTGGATTAATGTCTTTATCATTAATGGCGTGCTCAAATGAAACTAAAACAATCGCAGAAGAAGCTGTTAAAGGAGCTGCTATTCTTACAGCAAATTATGAAAAAGTAACTTCTCAATTACAAATGATTAATCAAATCACAGTTTTAGTAGGAGAAGAAGATGTTGTTGTACCACTTACATGGGAATCAAGTCAATTTACAATTCTTGAAGATAATGATTTGCATGTTACTTATGCTACACCTATAAATTTACCTGAAGTAGGAGCGGCTGATGTTGATTACACCTTAACTGCAACAGCAACTTATAAAGGTGCAAAAGCTAAAAAAGTATTTACAGGAAAATTGTCTGCTACTGCTAAAGTTGATAAAGTTACAGTAGCGGAATTTAAAGCATTACCAGTTGATTCTAATAAAGAAGTAATAGTAGAAGGTATTATCAGAAAATCATTTGGTGGATCTACTAGTGCTGTTTTAACTGATGACACTGGCTCAATCTTAGTTTATACACAAAATGCTATTGATTCTTATGTACCAGGTCGTAAAGTTGCTGTTAGAGGAACTAGAGGAAGCCATGGTAAATATGTATACGATTCTAAAGGAAATAAAGTTATGCAAACAGAAGATCCATCAAAGAATCTGGAAATTCCTTATGATGAACTAATTTATACTTCAATGGAAGTTTTAGATATTTGTAATGAACAAGCAAGTCTTCAAAGTGCTATTTCTACAACAGTTGATGAAGTTAATAAATGGGTAGTTGATCCTACTAACAATTCATTTGTTAATTACTCTGGCAAATTGTTAAAAATGACTTGCGATATCGTTAAATATGATCCAGGTTCATACCATGTTTGGGAAGCTTGTCCAACAGGACAAACAAGCCCATATATTCAATTTTACTGCAATAGTAATGTTACTGATAATTTAAATGATATAGATGCTTATTTAACACCATTCGAAGGTAAAAAAGTAGAATTAGGTATATTTGTTTATGACTTTAACAGTAAATATAATAATTCTAAACTTAAAAATGCATTTAGATTCATTCCTGTAAGTGTTACATTAATTGCTTAATTGTATTTGTTTTAATATAAAATGGGACTGTTCGAGAGAAGCAGTCCCATTTATTATATTTGCTTTATAAAGCTTAGATGTGTTAAAATACTAAAAAAAGAAAAACTTGAAAGTTGGTGAAGCGAATTCTTGATTCGAAAGCAATGAAAAATAAACATATAATATTATCAATTTTATTTTTATCTCTTTCTCCATCTTTAATATCTTGTGATAATAATAAAACAATTGTGGTTGTACCACCATCTATTTCAATAAAAACAAGTGTACCTTGCTCTTCTTTATATCATTATGGTGATAGTGGCACTGTACCGTCTTTATCTCAGACTAAGTATTATACTTCTAAAGACGAAGTAGCGTTATATTTGAAGACTTATAATGATTTGCCAGATAATTATATAAGAAAAGATCAATATAATAATGGCGGAAAAAACACATATGGCTCTAGTACTAGAGTTGGCGGAGATTATTTTTCTAATAAATATGGAAATGGTGAATACATGATTAATGTCGCTCGATCAATGACTGAATGTGATATTGCAAAGTCTAACACCAATAGGGGAGTTGAAAGATTAGTATATAGCAGTGAATTTAGAATATTTTATACAAATGATCACTATGAAACTTTCCAAGAATACTTAGGATATAAAAACTGGGGGCCAAAGTTTAATAAAGGACAATTTGTTGCTGTTTGTAAATAGTAACATTCTTGTATACTTATAATGACTTTTTGTTGGAGATCATTACGGAAGTAAAAAGAAGTTTTTTACTCGTCAATGGTAATACAGTGACAGTCTTTCTTCTTACTTATTCATTTTGGTGATGTTGTTAGATTCTATTGCTGTGCTGGTAAGTTTAATGACACAATGCAATTGTCTTTAAAGACAAACTTTACTTATCGTAAAAAGCATTTCGAATTTTAGCGGATAATTTAATAGAATCAATTGCAGAATATCTCGACTGATATTAATTCAACATTCTTCCAAGTGGCACATGCATATGAATGTTATCTCCATATTTTGATAAATATCTATTAATGTTATTAAACAACACAAATGAAAATTATGTTGTTGATGTAACAAATAAATAGTTTATAAGAAAGGTAATTTAACAAATGAAACAATTAAAATTATTTGCAGTAGCAGCAGCTTTAACAATTACTAGCTTTGCATTAACATCTTGTGGTGAAGACAAGAAAATCGCTGCCGAAGCTTTAAAAGCAATTCCTAACAATGCATATAAAAAAGTAGATTCTTCTTTATCACTATACGGAAGTATTATGGTTAGTACTTCATCTGGAAAAGCAGAAGTATTAATCGACTGGACAGGAACACCAACAGAACGTTGGATATTCTCCGCCCGTAATGAATATGGTAGAATTGTCGCTACTCCAACTTTACCAGATAAAACTAAGAATGAAGAAGCGGTAGCGTTTACTTTAACTGCAACAGCAACTTATAAAGGTGCAAAAGCTACTAAAATGTTCGAAGGATTATTAATGCCTGTAGTTAATAATTAATTTATAGTAATAGAAACTAACAATCAAGAAATTGATACTGAAATGTTTATTATGGTATCGCAGTCAATGCTCATTCTACCGGGAACTTATTAGCAAGTGTTTTTATTACCAAAATGATTTATGATAGTGCTGATGCAATTTCTTCATTTAACGTTGATGCTGCAGTAGATTCTGCAGTTAGCACTGCAATTGAAACATTATAGCCTTGAGAAAAAATCCTACCAAAGAAGAATTTGGTAATCATGGCAATGAAATTATTGGTGTTGATTTATCATTAAAAATTCATCTAATTCTAATAACGCTGATGCTTGCTCATCTTTATATTCTTATGGTAATAAAAACATGTCAAAAACATTATCGGAATCTGGATATTATTATACAAAAGATGATATTGCCTTATATCTTGTGACATTTAAAAAATTACCAGATAATTATGTTACAAAAAACGCCATTGGATTGGCGTTGGCAAAAGCGAAAGAATTGGAGGAGATTATTTTAGTAATTATTCCGATGATTCTCCAACAACTTATGTCTTCCTAACTATAGTAATTTAACAGAATGTGATGTTAATTCTAGTGGCACTAGCGGAAGCAAACGTGGCACTCATAGAATAGTATATACAATGTCGTTCAAAGTGTTTTATACTTATGACCATTATGATCATTGGCAAGAACATTTAGGATATGATAATTGGGGGCCAACTTTTTCTTCCGGAAATCATATAAAAATTTGTCAATAATATAAAAATTGCTTGAATAATTGTATTGGATATAGTAATATATTAAATGCAAAACGGACCATTAGCTCAGCTGGTAGAGCAACTGACTCTTAATCAGTGGGTCACAGGTTCGAATCCTGTATGGTTCACCATCTTGCTTATTTAGCTGTGTATATTACACGGCTTTTTATTTATATTAAAAGGAGTGTCATTTATGGATAATTTTGTTTCAGAAGATAAAGTGTTAGAACTATTAAAGAAAAAATATATATTATTGGCGGTTTCAAAAAGTTGTAAATTATCATTTCGTACAAAATTAGTTCATAATCGTATTATTTTTACTAATGAAAATATGACTTTGCGTTTTTTAGAACAAGAATTTATAAATATTTTAAATCAATATACTTTTTATTTAATTGTTGACGATAATGATATTACCATTAATCAAGAATTTGATCCATTAACATTAAAACAATAATTTATTTTATTACTCTTTTTATTCTTCTAGAAAGTTTTGCTGCCACTTCGTAAGGAATGGTGGCATTTTTGTTAGCAATATCATTTATAGTTTGATGTTGTCCAATTATAATAAAAATATTATTCATATTAATTTGTGATTCACTATATACCATAAAATGATCCATACATGTAATACCAACTTGATGTAAAATCGTTCCATTTACTTCTACAATAT
>CAKPJO010000134.1 GCA_934162685.1 uncultured Bacilli bacterium
AATAATAACAATCCTTTTGGTTACTATAACAATCGTTTGACTATGAATATTCAAACGCAAAATCATTGGGCTAAATGGATGAACAAATTTGCTAATATAGAATATATAAATAGCAATAATCAACCAATTGAAGATTTTACTAATAAAGGTTTTTCTTTAGAGGCTGATGTTGAATTTAAATATGGATCAACACAACATACAAGAGCAGGAATTATGCTTAAGACTTCTGATTTAGATTATATTCTTTTCCATGTTCAAGCTAATTCTTTTAATATTTATCACACGGATAACTTAGATAGAACTGAATGGGTTCCTGTAGGAAACTTTGATAATTTAACAGAAGAAGAAAAAAATAGCAAAATAGAAGTTGCGCCGCAACACCTAAAAGTTAATGTATTATCAAATGGCTTAATTGAATATTTTGCTAATGGTAAGAAAATATATGAACATGATGCAGGAACATTTAAAGGTGGCAAAATAGGCTTTTTCTCCTATGCTAATTTGTATTCATCGTTTTCAAATATTAAATTAGAGTTAGGTGATCATCCAACAACTATTTATAATGGAAGTAATGGCAATGTTAATAATTCATTTACAATGAATGATAATTTGCCAAATGTTACTAATAAAAAAGCCAAAGTTATTTTAGTTGCAGGTCAATCTAATGCAAGCGGAACGACACATGTGGAATATTTAAAAGAAAAAACAACGGAGCAGAAGTATAATGAATATTTAAATGGGTATTCTAATGTAAAAACAAATTATTTTACGGAAAATGGTGGAAATCAATCGCAAGGATTTGTTGATACTAAACTTGGACAAGGATTTTCTACTACATGCTTTGGCCCAGAGATTGGCATGGCAGAGACATTTTCTTCCATCTCAGATGAATACTTTATCGTAAAATATGCATGGGGCGGAACAAGTCTTGACGCAGATTGGTATGTAAAAGAAGATGGTAGGAAATCTGACGTATACAATGCTTATGTTAAATTTGTTAAAGAATCAGTCGATTATTTAGAAAAGAAAGGCTATGATGTTGAACTAAATTACATGTGTTGGATGCAAGGAGAAGCAGATGCAACGAAAATTAGATCAGCAAGATATTATGATAATCTTAAACGATTTGTAGGAGCATTACGTCAAGAATTGAATTCTAATTTTTACTTTATTGACGCTGGTGTTTCTAATAGTCCGGCATGGCCTGAACCAGAGGCATTGAATAATGCCAAAATTAAATTCAGTAATGATTCTGATCACAATATCTATTTTAGCACTATTGATAATGGTTTAGAGTGGTCAAAAGAGCCTGAGGACAATCCAGATATTGCTCACTTTGATTCACTATCAGAAATTAAACTTGGTAAATTATTTGCTGAAGAAATTTTAAAATTAGAAGCTAAATAAAAATTAGTTTTATTATAAAATTATGAATACAAAGAGACTGTGAAGTAATTAAATTTTAAAAGATGCTTCACAGTCTTTTGTATAAATTTAAATATTTTCGTTAGATCAAAATTATATGCTTATAAATTTTTATGAGATTAATTAAAATTAAAAGTGTATATAATATCTTTAATCTCAAAGAGATTAACGTTAAGGAGCTAACAAAATATGAAGTTGTGGGAAAGAATTAAACCTAAATTTGCCTTTTTAAAAAACAAGCAAAGTGTGTTTTATTATTTCTTATTTCTTTTTGGCTTGGCCTTTATTATGGCTATAGCTGTATTATTAATTGAAAGTTTTACAATTCCATTAGGCGGAGACTATGTGCAACAACAAATACCTTTTTACACTAATGGATATGATGATTGGTGGCATTTCTTAAAGACAGGCGAATTTCCTTTATGGGATTCTAATACTGTATTAGGCGTTAATAATATTGGCGCGAATAGTTTTTATTATTTCTTAAATCCATTTTTCTTACCTATATTACTTTGTCCTCGATCTTTAATACCACAGGGATTAGCATTCTTAATGTTAATCAAAATGGCTTTAGCGGGCATTACCTTTAGACTTTATTTAAAAAATTTAGGTGTTGAAGAAAAAACTGCACGATTATTTTCAATAGCATATGCCTTCTGTGGATGGAACTTATACTATATGTGGTTTAATCATTTTATGGAAGTTGTAGTAATGTTTCCATTAGTATTATTAGGAATAGATAAAGTATTAAAAGAACGTAAGCCATTTACATTAATAATTTCACTATTTGTACTTGGCTTAGCTAATTATTTCTTCCTTGTTGTAGCGTGCTTTGCTGGTGTAATGTATGCGGGATTTAGATTTTTTCAAACAATTAAAACAAGAAATGTTAAAGAAAATTTCTCTTGCCTTGGTATAGGGGTATTTGCTTTTGCTACTGGATTAATGATGTGTGCATTTGTATTATTGCCTTGTTTAAACGCTGTTACCGAAGCAGGAAGAGTAGAAAGCGCAACCTATTTAGAATCATTAAAGACAGCGTTTAGCGAAAAAAACTTAGAAGCGGCTTGGAAATTACTATTTGATTTTAATTCTACTAAGAAAAGATATTATCCATTGGTAACTTATTTCTTCCCAGTAATGAGTGATTTTCATTGCGTTTTATATCGTAATACTGGATATGATAATACTTTATCAAGTTTATTTATTTATACACCATTAACAATTATGGTTGTACCAGCACTTATTAATAGTATAAGAAAAAAGAAAGTATCACATATATTTGCAGCTGGTATATTTACATTAATGTTATTTACTCCATTTGCTTATGAATTATTTCATGGATTTACAGTTGATTATGGTAGATGGCAGTTATTTGTCGTAATTGCTTTAATTGCTTATTCTGCCATAAGTTATCAAGATTTAAAGACATATCCAAAATGGTATTTTGATATCTCAGTGTTAGTTATATTATTCTGTATGGCATTTACTGTCGCAACCGCGGCAAAAAATCAATATGATGTATATGATGTTAAAGAAACATTTGCCATTGTCATATATCAATTTATTTATGTTATTGTGGCTTACTTCATTATTCGCTTCTATTATCAAAAACCTAAGTTTGAAAAAATATTACCAATCATGCTTTGCCTTGAGGTTATTGTTGTAGGAAACATGACTTTATTTGGACAAAAAACAACGTATAATTCTTTAGCGGGAGGACCTAGCAACTTTAAAGATGAAGTTAAGGTTGTAAGTAATATCAATAAATCAGACCAAGATTATTTTAGAATATTTAATACTACTGCAAATGATTCTACAAATAACTTAGGAATGCGTGAAGGATATAATGGTGTAGGCGGCTTCCACTCATTATACAATACTAATATTAAAGACTTCCTTAACTGGACAAGAATGCTTTATTGGCGTGATACTTGGACAATGGGAGCACATGAAAAGAAAGTTAATCTTGATCAATTCTTAAGCGTTAAATATTACATTCTTAAAAATTCGGATTATAACACTAATATCGATAGTGAAGAAATTGTGAATGATATTAATATGTATAACGTTCCTTTTGGATATAAATATCGCGAAGACTTATCATCTAGCACTCATAGTGTATTTGAAAATGAAAACTATATTCAATTAGGATATGCTTTTGATAATATTATTCCAGTTAATAAAGATTCTGTTGAGAATTATATGTATTTAGATAATAATTATTGGTCAGTGTATAGTGCAGAACATACGCGTAACAATGGAGCGGCTTCTTATAATTCCGCAGCGGTGAAAGACTTTATGCAAGGAATTAGAAATGAAGAAGCTTTGTTATCTGGTGCGATTTTATATGATGTTGATGAAAATGGATTCTTCGAAGAAAATGAATATAGCGAAGACACACTTAATGTTTTAAAACAATTCCCAATTAAGAATTACTCTACAAATGCTGGTGAATTATTCGCAGGATCTGACTTAAATGTAAGAAGATATAATTGCCCAAATGGAGTAGGCAATAATGCTAAAGAACTATTAGATACAAGTAATGGAACTTTATTAGCAACAAATAATTCAACTCCATACAAATATAATCAAGACAAGTATATTATTACCTTAAAGAATGGTGATAACTTCTGTAGTTCCACTAATTCTAGAGGCAGTTGTTATATTGGATTAAAAATGCAATTAAATCGTTATGCTTATGTTCATTTGTATGATGAAGATGATAACTTAATTACATTTGATTATCATCAATATATAGGACAAGATTATAAGAATTTAAGAGGATTTTATTCATCTAAACCAGTTAAAACAATTGTGGTTAAACCAATGATTGATGAAAATGATAAAACAGTTATGAATGGATTTGCTGTTTATCAAGAATATTATGATACTTTCATGAATTCAATTAATAAAATTAAACAAAATCCGCTTGAAAATGTAAAAG
>CAKPJO010000135.1 GCA_934162685.1 uncultured Bacilli bacterium
ATCATGGGTATCTTATTTTCACTGGCCTAAAGCGTTTAAAGAAGTATATGGTTGGAAAGGTATAAAATTAAAAAGCCTTTTTAAAGCAGAATATTTCAAAGAATTATTTTGGGATGTTTATGATCAAGATGATACTAAAAAATTATTTGTGGCTTTAGCATCTAGTCCAAGATATCGTGATGTTGTTATTAAAGGATTTGTAGAACGTTGGGATAAAGACAAAGACAAAGAAAAACAATTTTCCGCAATAAGCTTTCAATTAAATGATCATAGTGCTTATGTGGCTTTCCGCGGTACAGACTCTAGTCTTGCTGGTTGGAAAGAAAACTTTAACATGGCTTTTCAATATCCTGTTCCTTCGCAAGAAGATGCTAAAAATTATGTGAATAAAGCAATGAAGCACTTAACTGGCGATGTTCGTATTGGAGGACACTCTAAAGGTGGTAATTTAGCGGTTTATGGAGCGGCCAATTGTTTGGAAGAGTATAGAAATAGAATTGCTAAAGTTTATTCTCATGATGGCCCAGGGTTCTTAGAAATGGCTTTAAAGAGTGAAAACTTTATTTCTATTAGTGATCGTATTGAAAAAACTTTACCACAATCTTCCCTTGTAGGCATGTTATTAGAAAATTGTGGACAAATGAAAGTTATTAAAAGTGATCGCTTCGGTATTTGGCAACATGACCCATTTTCTTGGATGATTAAGGATAAAGATTTTATATATATTAAAGCGATAACACCAAGTGCAAGATATTTGGATCGTACTTTAAATATGTGGGTTAGATCAATGTCTGAAGAAGATCGTGAACGCTTTGTAAATTCACTTTATAGTTTAATTGATGTAGATAATGTTAATATTCTTCCTCAATCACAAGAAGAATGGCAAAAGAGCTTACCTGCGGTTGTTAATTCCGCGACTAAACTAGATAAAGATACAAAAAACTTTTTAACTAAGGCAATTAAAACTTTATTACGTTTTGGGGTTCAAAATTTAAAAGTATAGAATAATAAAATATTAATGAGTAATTAACGAAGTGTGATATAATTAAACAAAGGAGGGCTAAAGAATGAATAAAAAAACTATTAAGATACTTGTTATAATTAGTTTTGTGATTATGGTGATTTCTGCTTTTACAAACATCTTCCCACAAGAATCAACAATTAATTCATATCAAGAGATTTATGCTAATTTTGGTTTGAATTTAACAGCAGAAAGCGTTGCAAGTCTAGTAAGATTTGTAGGAATAATTAATTTAATTGGTGCAATTGCCACTAGCGTATATGCTTTATTAGTTTTATTTAAAGCCAAAAAGAAAAGTGCTTATATTGCTCCAGGCATATTATTAATTATATTTAATGGTTTAGTTGGAATTGTTGCTGGTATTATGATGCTTTGCATCAAACAAGAAGCAATCGATAAAAATTAGTTTTATGATGACACTAATAGTATTAAGTAATTAGTGTCTTTTTTTATATGCAAAATCATATTGTTTTACTAGGTGATAATATGTATTATGACGAGAAAAAAGAATTAGTTTTAGCAAAATTAAAAAGTAGAACAACGGGTTTAACAAGTATTGAAGTAAATGAAAGATTTAATAAAAATAAAACCAATGAACTAAAAAAGACAAAGCACAAAACAATTTGGAAAATTTTAATAAACCAACTATTAGACGCGATGGTTTTAATACTTTTTATTGCTAGTATTCTTTCTTTTATAATGAAAGATAATTTAGAAGGAATTATTATTTTAATAATTATTTTTATTGATACCATTATTGGTATAATGCAAGAATATAAAGCTGAAAATGCAATTGCCTCATTAAAAGAATTGTCACCCAATTATACGAAGGTGTTAAGAAATAATAATATAACAAGCGTATTATCAAAAAACATTATTGTAGGAGATATTATTGTTTTAGAAGAAGGAGACCTTATTCCTGCCGATATGCGCTTAATTTCTTCTTCAGGATTAAGAGTTATTGAATCTTCTTTAACGGGAGAATCTTTAGCAGTTAACAAAAACGCTGATGTGATTTTAGATTCTTCCACTCCTTTAGCGGATCGTATCAATATGGCTTATGCTTCTTCACTTGTTACGTATGGACATGGATTAGGAATAGTAACTAAAATTGGTATGGATACAGAAGTTGGACATATTGCCCATATGTTATCTAATCAAGGGGAATTAAATACTCCTTTAAAAAAGAAGTTGGAATCTGTCGGTAAAATTCTTTCTATAATTGGAATTGTCTTATGTGTAATGTTGTTTATAATAGGTATAATTCATGGACAAGATTTTGAACCATTATTACTTACTTCAATGGCTTTGGCTATTTCAATTATTCCTGAAGGTTTACCAGCAACAGCCACAATTGTATTAGCAATAGGCGTAGAAAGAATGGCAAAAAAGCAAGTTTTAATAAGAAAATTGCCATCAGTAGAAACATTAGGAAGCACATCAGTAATTTGCTCTGACAAAACAGGTACATTAACACAAAATAAAATGAATGTTGTTAAGATTGTTACTAATAATAAATTTGAATTAGAAAAATGTATGGCCTTATGTAATAATGTCAAAAAACAAAATAATGATTTCATTGGCGACCCAACAGAAGTTGCATTAGCGGAATATTTAAACCAAAAATACATGCAAATTAATAATATTTATGAACGTTTAAAAGAATTGGCTTTTGATAGTGAAAGAAAAAAGATGACTGTTTTAGTCAAAAAAGATTTATATGAAGTATTTACTAAGGGCGCTGCAGAAGAAATATTACCCAATTGTAGTTATGAATATATTGAAAATGCTAAAGAAATAATGTCTGATAATAGAAAAAAAGAAATAATTCAAAAATGTAACGAATTTGCTTTTAAAGCGTGTCGAGTTTTAGTATTTGCTAAAAAAGAGTCTAGGCTAAATGATTTTATTAATCTTGATAATAATTTGACTTATATTGGATTAGTAGCTATGGTTGATCCTCCTAGAGAAGATGTTAAAAACATTTTATTAAAAACTAAAAAAGCAGGCATCAGAACTGCGATTATTACAGGAGACAATCCCTTAACAGCAGAAACGGTTGCTAAAGAAATAGGTGCTTATGAAAATAAAGCTATTACTGGCTATGATTTAATGAATATTGATGATAAACAACTAGGAGAACTAACGAAAAATCATAATATTTTTGCGCGTGTTTCTCCTTATGATAAATTAAGAATAGTAAGAGCATTTAAAAGTAATGGCGAAGTAGTGGCTATGATTGGTGATGGGGTTAATGACGCTCCATCACTAAAAGCCGCAGATATTGGTATTGCCATGGGTAAAAGCGGAACGGATGTTGCAAAAGATGCCTCAGATATGATTTTATTAAATGATGATTTTCCAAGTTTAGTAGACGCTATTTTTGAAGGAAGAAAAGTATTTAAAAACATTCAAAAGGTTATTCAATTCTTGTTAGCAGGCAATGTAGGAGAGATATTAACACTAGTTATTGCTATGCTTTTAGGATTTCGTTTTATGCCAGTTACTGCAATTCAAATATTATGGGTGAATTTAGCTACGGATACATTGCCCGCTTTGGCTTTAGGTGTTGATCCCGCGACTAAAGATATATTATTAGAAAAGCCTAAACGCAATGATTCATTTTTAGATAAGTCATTAATTAAGCGAGTTATATTTAATGGTGTAATTATCGCCACTATTACGTTACTTAGTTATTTCTTAGGATTTAGAAAAAATTTAATGGCAGGTTATGATTTTGATTTTTCTAATGTTAAAGGTCAAACTATGGCATTTTGTGTTTTAGCTTTTTCACAACTTATCCATTCATTCAATCAAAGATCAAACAAGTATTCTGCTTTTTCAAAAAGTAATGGCCATAATAAATATTTGATTGCATCATTAATCATTTCGTTTTTATTATTATTTATTATTTTATTTGTTCCATTTTTTCAAGATGTTTTTGGATTTTCCACTCTTGATATTAAAGAATGGGCACTTGTAATTTCTTTTTCATTTGTCCCGTTAGCGGTTAATGAGTTAATTAAGTTAATTCGTCACTTTAAATAAATATTAAAAAACTACTTATAATATTATTATAAATGGTGTTATAATCTTATGACGTTAGGTGGTGAAGTAAATGAAGAAAAAAGATCGATATGAAGATATGTTAACTAGTAATGTTAAATTTCTTATTTTTAAATTATCAATACCGACAATTATTTCCATGCTTATTACCGCTATATACAATTTTGCTGATACATTCTTTGTTACCAAAGTAGAGCATTCAAAAGAAGCAATAAGCGCAGTTGGAATAATTTTCTCATTTATGGCAATCATTCAAGCAATTGTCTT
>CAKPJO010000136.1 GCA_934162685.1 uncultured Bacilli bacterium
AAATATATCAAGTATGATATAATACACGCATTGGAGGTGATATTTATGATATCTAAAACTATTGCATTAGACGTTTTAAATGCTGGTTTAGCAACTGGTGCAGATTTTGCTGAAATCTTCGTTGAAGAAAAATCTAACACTGGCCTTTCCATTGATAATGATAAAATTGAATCTATTTCATCAGGAATTATCTATGGAGCGGGTATACGTCTATTAAAAGATTTAAGAAGTGTATATGGATACACAAATGATTTATCAAAAAAAGGTTTAATGAATTTAGCCACTACTCTTGCTGGTGCATTTAATGGTGAAAGAATTAAAACTGTAACCGAATTAAAAAAGCAACGCGTTAATAACATTCATAAAGCCCAAAAACCTTTACATTTAATGAGTAAAGAAGACAAAATTGCTTTCATTACTAAAATTAGTGACTCTATGAAAGATTATGGAGAACAAATCGTTCGTCGTGTTGTTAGTTTTGCAGATAACAACCAAGATGTAACTATTTTTAATTCTGATGGTAAAATTTTTCATGATGTACGTGAAAGAGGAAGAATGTACATTACCGCTTTAGCCGCTGACAAAGACTGTATTGAAAATAGCGGTGTTGGTCCTGGCGCGTCTAAAGGATTTGAATTCTTTGAAGAAGACATTAATCCAATAGAATTAGCTAAAGAAGTTTGTGAAATCGCTATTAAGAAACTTGATGCTAAAGAATGTCCATCAGGAAAAATGCCTGTTGTTATTGGTAACGGATTTGGAGGAGTTATTTTCCACGAAGCTTGCGGACACGCTCTTGAAGCTTCTTCAGTTTCTAAAAATTTATCAATTTTCTCAAATAAATTAGGTCAACAAATCGCATCTAAAGTTGTTACTGCTATTGATGATGGAACAATTCCTAATGGTTGGGGTTCCAATAATATTGATGATGAAGGTAACAAAACACATCGTACTGTTTTAATTAAAGATGGTATTTTAACAAACTACTTAATTGATGATTTCAATGGTCGTCGTATGGGTATGAAAGGTAATGGTGCTTCTCGTCGTCAAAGCTATGCTTTTGAACCAACATCAAGAATGTCTAATACTTACATTGCTGCAGGTAAATCTAGCGTTGATGAAATGATTAAATCTGTCAAATTAGGATTATACGCTAAATCATTAGGTGGCGGATCAGTTAATCCTACTACTGGTGACTTTAACTTTGCTGTTGATGAAGCCTATATGATTCGTGATGGTAAAGTTGCCGAAATGGTTAAAGGCGCTACTTTAATTGGAAATGGTGCCGATATTTTAATGAAAATAGATATGGTTGGTAGTGACGTCAAACGTGCTCAAGGTATGTGTGGCGCAGCTTCAGGTAGTTGTCCTGTTGATGTTGGTCAACCAACAATCAGAGTATCAGAAATCACCGTTGGTGGTCGTGGAGGTGCTTTAAAATGAATTTAAAAAAATATTTTGAGTTAGCTAAAGACGCTGGTATTGAATCTTTAGAACTTTATATTGTTAAAAATTACTCTTTAGGGTTTTCCTTATTCCATAGCGAAATTGATAGTTATTCTTTAAGTGATTCTATCTCATTAGGCGCACGTGGAATATTTAATGGAAAAATGGGATATGCTTATTCAGAAAAGATTGATAAGACTACTCCAGAATTCATTATTAAAAATATTGTAGAAAACGCTAAAAATATTACTAATGATAACAAAGTAGAAATATTCAAAGGGTCAGAAAAATACAAAAAGTTTAATTGCTATAACAAGGAACTAGATAATATTCCTGTATCCACAAAATTAAACACACTTTATGAAATTGAAAAGAAATTAAAAGAAAGCGATAATCGTATTACTGAAATTGGTGGTGTCGGTTATGAAGAATCAAGAAACGAAACTATCATTGCTAACTCTTACGGATTAAAATTATCTGAAAAAAGTAATATGTATGTAATTTATGCCGAAGCTGTTGCTAAAGATGGAGAAGATACAAAAACTGGTTATAAGACATTCTTTGATAATGATTTTTCTAAATTTAAAGTTGATGATTTTGTTAAAGATGTAAAAGATAATACCATCAAACAATTAGGTGGAAAGCCTTGTGATTCTAAAAAATATCGTGCAATTTTAGCACCAAAAGTTGTTTCTTCTTTAATGTCTGCATTACTTGAATCAACAATTGCTGAAGAAGTTCAAAAACACTCTTCTTTATTTGAAGGCAAATTAGGAACTCAAGTTCTTTCTAAAAAAATTACAATTACCGAAAAGCCTTTAGAAAAAACAATATTTTTCAAGAGTTTCGATGATGAAGGTGTTGCAACTTATAACAAAGACATCTTTAAAAACGGTGTATTAATGACTTATTTATATAACATTGAAACATCTTTAAAAGATGGCGTTAAAACAACCGCGAATGGATATCGTGGATCTTCTAAATCACCAATTAAGACTGGTTTAAGCAGTGTTTATTTAAAACCAGGTAAAGTTAGCGAAGAAGAATTAATTGCAAAATGTGGTGATGGTATCTATATTGATTCTATTACTGGCTTACATGCTGGATTAAATGCTCAATCTGGTAACTTCTCATTACAAGCAACTGGATTTATGATTAGAGACGGAAAACTCGCAGAACCAGTAAACTTAATTACTGTTGCGGGTAACTTAGTAAAAGTATTCCAAGATGTAACTATGGTTGCTAATAATTCCGAACTATTATCAAGCGGTAATTCAGTATCATCAATAATGATTAAATCTATTGCCGTATCTGGTAATTAATTATTAAATCATTTTGGTGCTTTAAACTTCCGCGGGGTTGAGGTTGTCGAAAACGACAAAAATCACGGGGTTTAAGTACTAAAAAAATCCTCTTTAAAGTTCAACGGGGTGCAAAGAGACATTAATTTGTCTCTTTTTTATTGCCGTTTATACATAAAAAAATTCTATTTCTATATCGTTCGAAATTAGTAATACCATTTGATACTTTTTGGAGTTTTTTATTCACATTATTTCTATTTTCTATCTTTCCATTATGGATTCTTCCAACATCTGGATATTTTATAAAAGAGTTAATTATTTCTTTTGACCAAAATTTTAATGTTTTTAGAACAGGTTCAAATTCTAATAATTTTAAATGTTCTAAATCAATTATTAGTTGTCTTAAATCTTCTTCAGCAGTTTCATAATTACATTTCTTATTAAAGCGAGAATATTTTTCTTTCCATTCGTAAGCATCATTTAACTCTTTGGATATTTTAAGAATGCTTTCTAGTATCTGTATATGATTGACATAGTATTCTAGTTTTCTATTGTATTTTGGTTCATTATATTCAATTTCACTATGTGGCTTAAATAATAACCAATTATACTTTTTAAGAAGATAGTATTCTTTGGAATTAGGAGAGAACTTAGACATTATTCTTTTTCTTATGCTATCTAAGTGAATTTGAATATCTTTAACAACATGAAAAGAATCAACTGAAATAAGAGCATTAGGAAAGTATAAAGTAGATATTTCTTTGTATGTTGGCCACATGTCAATACAAACATGTTCAACCATTTGCCTTTCTTCTAATGGTATTTTTGTTAAATAATTAGCTAAATAGTCTTTCCTTCTAGATTTAATAACATCAATAACTAAATTACGTTCAAAGTCTAAAAAGAAACAAGAATATCTGGTTAATGGATTAGCATTTGAACAATGGAATTCATCAATACATAAATAAGTTGGAAATTTACGTCTTTTATATTTAACATTTTCATCAAAAATATTTTGAACAGTCGTAATAGTAACATTTAATTCTTTAGCAACATTAGAATAAGTTATATTAGGATCTTTTAATTTTTCTATAATTGTATTAATAACAAGTTTAGAAACTTTATCCATTATTTTAGTAAAAGGATTATCTTCAATAAACGATTTCTTACAAAACTTACAGATATATCTTCGTTGTTTATATCTAATTTTAGCTACTCTACCATCATTAAAAATAGAATGGTTTATTATTTTGATTGAATAATCTTTAATAGTATTGGTTTTGTGATTACAAGAAGGACATTGATGTTCCTTTCTCTTTAGTACGACATTAAGAAATAATGCATTACCTTCTGTTGTTGAATCACATTCTTCGACATCGGTATCTTTTAAATTTAAAAAATTTAAGGTATCATTGTTTATGGGCATGATAAACCCTCCTTTCGTATTTAATTTGTTGTTGCAAACTAATTATACCGAAAGGATTTTTTATTTGAATTACCCACCCCGTGGAAGTTTAAAGCGTTTTTTCTGACAAAGTATAAAAAACCCCGCGGAAGTTTAAAGGTGGTGGTCAACCCCGCGGAAGTTTAAAGCACTAAAATTCTT
>CAKPJO010000137.1 GCA_934162685.1 uncultured Bacilli bacterium
ATTTAACAAGTACTTTAAAGAGTATTGATTTAAAAAACACTCAATTTATCGGCGAAGATAACTTTGAATTATGCGGCAGTTTAAAATCATTAAATATAAGTGATAGTAATACGTTTTATAGCACATATGAAAATGGATTATATTTAAATGATTATTCTACACTTATTAAAATGGCGGAAAATGTTAGTGATGTTAAAATCCATGAAAATTGTAATACACTTGCGATAGAATCTTTATCAAGATTAAATAATGTTAAAAACGTAACTATTGATTCAAATATTACTAATATGGAAGAAGGAGTATTCTTTGAATCACAAGTAACAAATGTAACAATTAATGCCCTTATTGAAGAAATTCCATATAACTGTTTTAAATTTTGCCGTAACTTAGTAAGTGTTAGTTTGCCAAGTTCTTTAAATGTGATTGGCGAATATGGATTTTATCGTTGTGAAAAACTTAGCGAAATAAATTTACCTGATTCTATTAGCGAAATTAAAAATTTTGCTTTTGCTTATTGCTATGCTTTAGAATCTTTCTATGTTCCTACTAATTTATCTTATTTTGGCTATGGTGCTTTAGATGAGATGACTTCCTTAAAAGAATTTGTTGTTTCAGAACGTAATTCTTATTTTAAAGCGATAGATGGCTCTTTATTTAGTTATGACCTTTCTACAATAGTTCGTGTTCCAGAGACTAAAACATCAATCATGTTGCCTAGTGTTACAAAAACAATTGGATCAGGAGCTTTTTATAAGTGTCAAAAAATTAAACAATTACAATTACCAAGTGGTTTACAAACTATTGAAAAGTATGCATTCTATTTTATGAATGAAATAACGAAATTAGATATTCCAAATACAGTAACCACTATTGAAGAATCCGCTTTTGATACGATGGAAAAATTAGTAACAATTAAATTACCAAATAGTATGAAAAGTTTATCGGATAATTTATTTGCATATTGTACAGCTTTAGAAAATGTTACTTTACCTAGTGACTTAGAAGTAATTGGAAGAGAAACATTTTATTCTTGTGAAAGTTTATTGGATATAACACTTCCTGGAAGTGTAAAAGAAATTGGTTATCATGCTTTTGAATTATGTTCTAACTTGGAAACAATTCATTTTGATGGTAGTGTAGAAGATTTCAATAAAATTAATACTCGCGAAAGTGGTATTCCTAGTTCTGTTACCATTATTTGTAAAGAGTAACAAGACAAAAATACAAATAAAAATGACCATGGTTTCAAGACATGGCCATTTTATTTACGTTAGTGTTTGGAATTATTTTTTAGATAATTTGATAATAGTAGTTATTAATAAGTATGCACCGAATATTGCTAATAAGACACCGAAGATTACCCAAAGGTAAGATCTGAATTCTGCCCATAATAATAGCATTAATCCTAAAGCAATAAGAATAAGAGCAATAATTAATTCACTAATACCAGCTTTTTGATGATTTTTAAATAATTTGATGATAGCGTCAATTAAAATTAAAGCACCAATTGAGATAATACCAACCATAATAATTGTTGATAAAGGTGAAATAATATCAAGAGCATTAGCAAACATGGCAATTGAAACACCAATTAATACTGCGCCCCATAATCCGCCTGGTAATAACAAAGAGTTTTTACTAGATTCAGTAACACTTTTTGTGAAAAAGAAGATACCAAGGATTAAAACGAATATTGCCATAACAATATTAAGAATATTTGGTTGAATTATTGAACAGGCAATTAAAACTCCAACAATAATAAATAAAATAGATTCGACTAACGTATAAGCTTTTTGTTTACTCATAAAAACACTCCTTTCAAACACGTTTAAATTATACAATTATTTTTACGTTTAGCAAATATTTTATACTTAAAAAATGACAAAATCGCTTACACTATTATTACTTTTTTAATGCAAGTAAATTTTTTTAAATAATTCACTTTATCTAGACTACTATCATAGATTATATAGAGGTGAATATTCTTGAAAGAGATTATTGGTGCGATGGTTACGCCTTTTAGTGATGAAGACGTTATTGATTATGATGAAGTTAAAAAATTATTGAAACAATATGAAGATAGTGGACATAGTGCAGTTGTTGTCGCGGGGACAACAGGAGAAGAATCAGCGTTAAGCATAAAAGAAAAAATCGAATTAATTAATTTTGTAATTAAAAACACATCATTAAAGGTTATTGTTGGTGTTGCGGAAAATAATACCGCCAAAGCGATTGAACAAATAAATATTATGAATTCGTTAAAAGTTGACGCTGTTTTATTGAGTTTACCTTTTTATAACAAACCACCGCAAAGAGGGATATTTTTGCATCTAAAGAAAATACTTTCTTTAACTGCTCATCCAATAATTATTTATAATGTTCCTAGTCGAACTGGAATCTCTATTGAATACCAAACTATAAAAAAATTGCTTCATTTATCTAATAAACTTATTGGAATCAAAGAATGTAGTAATGATTTTAATTTAATGACTCTTTTAAAGAAGAATTTTCCAAAATTTCTTGTTTATCATGGTAATGACGTGAATTTTGATAAAGCACTAGACGCTGGAGCGGATGGTATTATTTCTGTTTCTTCGATTGTTTATGCTAAGGACTATCAACAATTAATTGATGATTATTTAGAAGGGTTTAGTAATTCAGTTTTAGTTAATTACTTAAACTTTATTGGAAATTTAATTACATATGAAACTAATCCTATTCCTATTAAATATTTGTTATCAATAAAAGGATATAAAAGTATGAATTTACGATTGCCTTTAGTAAATTTATCATTAGAAGGTAAAAGAAATATTGATTTATTAAAAAATAGTTAAAATAATTTGATGATGACAAATTAGACAATATTTGTCATTTTGTTTTTAAAATACGGATTATGATTTTATAAAATGATTTTAGATGTTATACTAATATTGTTAAAAACTTATAAGGAGCTTGAACAATGTTTGATATAATTATTCTAGGATCAGGAGTTACTGGTGCCTTTATTGCTCGTGAGTTAGCAAAATATAAGGTGAATGTTTTAGTTTTAGATAAAGAAAATGATGTTGGTAATGTAACATCAATGGCAAATTCAGCAATTGTACATTCGGGGTACGATCCTTTGTCACATACATTAAAGGCTAAATTTAATGTTTTAGGAAATAAAATGTATGATAAAGTTTGTGAAGAATTAGATGTTAAATTTATTCGCACTGGCTCAATGACTGTGGCCACTAGTGAAGAACATTTAAAAGTATTAGAAGATCTAAGTCAAAGAGCAAAAGAAAATGGCGTAGAAACTAAACTATTAACTAAAGAAGAAGCACATGCTAAAGAGCCTAATTTAAGTGATAACGTTATTGCTGCTTTATTTTGTCCAACCGCGGGTATTGTAGATCCATTTAATTTAGTAGTGCACGCGATGGAAAATGCTATTGATAACGGTGTTAAATTAATGCTAAATCAAGAGGTAATTGGTTTAACTAAAATAGAAGATGGCTATAAAGTTATTACTAAAACTGATACTTTTGAAGGGAAAATAATTATAAATGCTACAGGAGTTAATGGCGATTATATTTCTTCACTTGCTTGTGATAATAAGGTAACTATTAAAGCAAGAAAAGGTGAATACTACGTTTTAGACCATTTTGATGATTCATTTTTAAGTATGCCAATCTTTCCTTTACCATCTATAAAAGGAAAAGGAATATTAATGACACCAACATCTAGTCATAATTATTTAGTGGGTCCATCATCAGAATTTGTAGATGACAAATATGATGTATCCACGGATTCTTTGACACTAAGTGAAGTAAAAAAGCAAGCGTCATTAATTATGAAAAACATTCCTTTTAATATGACGATTAGAACTTTCGCGGGTAATAGACCTACACCATCTAATCATGACTTTGTTATTCAAATAGAAAATGAACACTTTATAAATGTTATTGGTATTGAATCTCCTGGATTAGCAAGTGCTCCAGCAATTGGAGAATATGTTGTAAATGCTTTAGTAAGTAAGCTTATAAAATTAAATAAAAAAGATGATTTTAATCCTTATGTTAAAAAGTATGCTCATATGAAAGATTTATCTTTAAAAGAAAGAAATGAATTGATTAAAAGTAATCCTAAATATGGTCACATCATTTGTAAATGTGAATATGTTTCTGAACAAGAAATATTAGATGTTTTAAATAGAAGTTGCCCACCACATTCGATAAAAGCTTTAAAAAAACGTGTGCGTGCCGGATTTGGAAGATGCCAAGGAGGCATGTGTCAACCGAGTGTATTAAATATTTTGGCA
>CAKPJO010000138.1 GCA_934162685.1 uncultured Bacilli bacterium
GCATATAATAGAAACGTCAGAACAATTATTGGAGATATGAGTGCACCTCTTTCGTATGCAATCGGAAATTCATTAGAAATATGTGAAGCAATGAATGTTTTAAACGGAAAACAATGTCCTTTATATGACGCTTGTATCGAAATCGTTGCTAATTTATATGATATGACTTTCTCTTCTGGTTTAGAAGAAGGATATAAACAAGCAAAATATGCAATTGAATCTAAACGCGCTTTAAATAAATTTTATGAATTCGTTCATGCTCAAGGAGGAAGTCTAAGAAATGTTCATGTAGCTGATAATAAAATAAAGGTTCATTCTAAAAAAAGTGGAATAATTAATAAAATAGACGCTTATGGAGCTGGTGAACTCGCTGCTAAATTGGGAGCTTCAAAAAAAACTTTGAATGATAAAATTGATTACACAGTCGGAATTATGCTTAATAAATATGTGGGTGAAGAGGTCGAAAAAGATGATGTTTTATTTACTATTTATACAAATAACCCAAATATTGAGTTTAATGAGTCAGACTTTTCATTTATTGAAATAAATGATGGAATTGAATAAATTTTATGATATAATTGATAATAGGATAAGAGGTTGGTTATAATGTTTGGAAAAATACGATACATAGATGATATTACAGCCGTTGTAGATATCAATAAAGATAACATGGTTGTACCGAATTTAATGAATTTGCATGTTGTTTTTGAAAATGACATAGATAAGTTATTAGGTGAAGTTAAAAAAGTTGATACGGAAACTGTACATATTGACTTGCTTGGTCAATTTGTTGAAAATCGTTTCATTGCTGGTACTATAAAAAAACCTACACTTGATAGTAAGGTGCGAGTTATAAATGATGACGAATTAAATATTATACTTGGAAAAGATGACGAAAAAAGTTTATATCTTGGTCATTCGGCAATTTATCCAGAAAAAAATGTCTACATTGACATTAATCAGTTCTTTTCAAACCATGCTGCTATATTTGGTAATACCGGTTCTGGTAAAAGTTGTTCAGTTGCAAGAATTGTCCAAAATATCTTTTTAAATAAACAATTTTTATCATACAATGCTAATTTATTTATATTTGATGCATATGGTGAATATAAAAATGCTTTTAAAGTGCTAAATCAAATAAATCCAAATTATCAATATAAATTTATAACATCAAACCCAATAGATCCGGATGATGTTCAATTAAATATTCCTGTATTTTTACTAACCATTGATGACATTTGTTTACTTTTACAAGCAGATAATCATCATCAATATACAATAGTAGAACGAATGTTAAAACTTGCAAAATTATTTTCTAAAGATGACGAAGAAACAAAAAAATTAAAGAATCATTTAATAGCAAAAGCTATAATGTCAGTGTTATTTTCAAATCAAAATGCCGCAGGTAAAAAAAATGATATATTTACAATAATAAATGATTGTTCAACTCCAGAGTTTAATGTTAATACAGATATTCAAGGAATTGGTTATACACGTAAATTCAGTGAATGTTTTGGAATAGACCGCAATGGTGAGTTTGGAGAATCAGTACTTATAAATGAATATTTACTTAAATTTATAGATGATGAATTAGAAAGCAAAATAGATGTACCAACAGATGCTTTTTACACTTTAGATGATCTTGAAAGAGCCTTATCATTTACATTAATCGGAGATGGTTTCTTAGGAAATAGAATTATGCAAGACAATGCTGTTATTATGCAAGTTAGATTACATTCATTGAATAACTCATCTAATAGAAAGTTTTTCTCATTCAAAGAATATATAACAATAGACAACTATATTTCATCCTTAATAATACATAATAATAGACGTAGTCAAATAATCAATATAAACCTTGAAGATGTTGATGATAACTTAGCTAAAACTATTGTAAAAATATTTTCTAAAATGGTTTTTGATTTTGCTAAGAAGAGAAGAGTACGTGCTGCTATTCCATTTCATTTGTTTATAGAAGAGGCTCATAGGTATGTAGTTAACGATAATGACCACTTTCTTTTAGGATATAATATCTTTGAACGTATAGCTAAAGAAGGAAGAAAATACGGAGTTATGCTTGACTTAGTAAGTCAACGTCCAGTTGAAATATCAGAAACTGTTATTGCCCAAACAAGTAATTTCTGTATTTTAAAAATGACTCACCCTAGAGACTTAGATTACATTAATAAAATGCTTCCAAATATAAGTGGAGATATTATTGAAAAACTTACAAGTTTGCAAAGTGGTACTATGGTAGCCTTTGGTTCAGCATTTAAAATACCTGTAATCGTAAAAATGGATATGCCAAATCCAGCACCATATTCTTCTAACTGTGATGTATTATTCCGTTGGAAACCCGTTCAAAAGCAATAAAATATTGCTTTTTTCTTTTGAATTTATTATAATACAGCAAAGGTGAGAAAATTATGGAAAAAGAAGAAATTATCGAAAAAATTAGTTTGGCTTGTAAAAACAATATAGGAGGTATATTTGATATTATAAGAGAAAATGGTTTTACTATAACTAGAAATGGCAATAAAAACGTCCCTAGAATGGCTGTTTTCTATCAAAATGGAGTACATCAAAAAATAATGACTTTATCTGCATATTTACCATATGAAATAAGCATTTTATTGTTAGAATATATGATTACATACTATATGCTTCATGAAAGTGAAGACATTCATATTACCATAGATGAATATTTTAAACTTGACCAAGAAACCGTTGAAATAGTCGATGAAATAAATGAAAGACTAGAAAATAAAATGGGTAAATTGCTAACACAAGCATGTAAATATATGTAAATAATATTTACTAAGTACTAGATATATGATATAGTTAAATTACCTAAGGAAGGCTATTACATAAAACCGACTAATTGTGATTATTGGGAATCTAATTGGCTTGTTGTGTTGAAGACCTAGTCATTGACTAGGGATCCTAATTCGAGTCATGTGATGCCCACCTCGTGAGAGCGGGCTTTTATCACACTGGCTTTTCTTAGGCTTTTTATTTGCTTAAAAAGGAGGATATTTATGTTTGAAAGATTAATAGGAACCATCATATTAATAAAATATAACAATATGGTTTTTGCCGCATTTGAAAAGTGTTCTAATGAATATGCAGCAATAACAAAGAAAAACGCTTCTAATATATTTACATGATAGCAATTTATCAAAGCACATGTCATTAACACTATCGCCCCAAGGAAAAATAATGTAGAAACTGTTATGCATAAAAAAGAATTGTTTGCAGGCTCTATTTTTCGTAATAAATAACACAGCAACGTTTCTAATGCTACTACTATAATTATCGATGAAATAACACGAATAATAAAGTATGATTTTTTATTCAGTTTATAAGTAAATAAAATAGCACAAAAAATAAATACTATTGACCAAGCAATTGACAAATTAAATGCCTTAAATAATTCGTTCCACATCAATTTTCACCATTCCTTTGGTCTAAATAATCAAATAAAGCGTTTGTAAAATCTTTTTTTCTATGTCGAGAAATTGGTAAAGAAAAGCCATCAACAATAACAATATCATTAGAAATTTTTTCTACATGTGCCAAATTTATTAAACAACCTTTTACACAATAAGAAAAATTATTTTTTAACAATTCATTCTCATAATCAACAAAAGTTCCTCTTACACGATATGAGTTTCCATCAATCGTATGAAAAACCAAATAATTTGCATCTTTCTCCACAAAACACAAATCCGTAATAGGAAGAATAATATGATTGTTAGCTGATATTTTTAGCACAATCATTTCTATATTCTTTTTCACATGAATTTTATTTACTCGTCTTAATCTATGTTCAATATTAGTGTAGTCGAAAGGTTTAACAATATAATCCAATGCCGCAACTTCATAACCTTTAAGAGCAAATTGTGCAAGATTAGATACGAATATTATAATAACATCTTCATCAATTTCACGAATTTTTTTTGCAACACTAATTCCATCCATTTGAGGTAAATCAATATCCAAAAAGATAATATCCGTATCTTTTTTAAATTCATTTATCATCGTTGATCCATCATAATAGCACTTAATGCTAACAATTTCATTAACATTTTCATAAAATTTTTTAATACAATCATTAAGTTTATCTTGATCTGATTTTGTATCTTCAACAATAATAATTTTTTTCATGTTGTACCACCTTTTTTATTATAAAATATATTTCTTTAAAGTGCAAAGAAGATGCTAGCCTTAGCAACTAACATCTTCTTATTAATTATAAT
>CAKPJO010000139.1 GCA_934162685.1 uncultured Bacilli bacterium
AGCGATACCTTTAGTATAGCTTCTTTTAATTTTTTTCTTCTTAGAAACTGTGGTTTTAGCCATTTTTAATTATCCTCACTTTCTATTGAACTGCTTGCTTCTTATTCGCAATAGTCTTTTTAGGTCCTTTACGAGTACGAGCATTAGTCTTTGTACGTTGTCCACGAACTGGTAAGCCTTTACGATGACGTAAGCCACGATAACAACCAATTTCGGTTAAACGTTTAATGTTTAAAGCAACTTCACGACGTAAGTCACCTTCAACTTTGTGTTTTGCAACTTCTGTTCTAATTGCAGTTAATTGATCTTCTGTTAAATTCTTAACACGAATATCTTCATTAATGTTTGTTTCTTTTAAAATCTTTTTAGATGTTGTTAAACCAATACCATAAATATAAGTTAAAGCAATAACAACTCTTTTTTCATTTGGAATATCGACTCCAACAATACGTGCCATATAGCATGTCCTCCTTAATTACCTTGTCTTTGCTTGTGTTTTGGGTTTTCGCAAATGACCATTACACGGCCTTTTCTACGAATAACCTTGCACTTGTCGCAAATAGGTTTAACTGAAGGTCTAACTTTCATAAATAATTTCCTCCATTTTACTTTCTTTTAAATTTTTTATTTGTATCTGAATGTTATTCTACCACGTGTTAAATCATATGGCGATATTTCAACCGTAACTCTATCACCTGGTAAGATGCGAATGTAATTCATACGGATTTTACCAGAAACGTGGGCTAATATTACGACTCCGTTTTCTAACTTTACATTAAACATTGCGTTTGGTAAAGTTTCAACGACTACCGCTTCTACTTCAATAACGTCTTCTTTTGACATAGTTAGTTTAACACTCCTTTTTGTTACTTTCTAGCGTAAGGATTTCTACTCCATCCTTAGTTACTACAATAGTATTTTCATAGTGGCTAGCTAATTTGCCATCTACCATTTTAACAGTCCATTCATCACTCATTACACGGGTATCGTATTTTCCCATTGCCACCATTGGTTCAATTGCAAGGCACATGCCTTCTTTTAAAATGGGACCATGTCCAGGTAATCCGTAATTAGGAATTGCTGGATCTTCGTGCATTTCGGTGCCAATACCATGTCCAGTATAATCTCTTGGCAATGAATAACCATGTTTTTCGCAATATTCTTGAATTGTATGCGATATATCAGATAAGTGAATACCAGGTTTAATAATTTTAATAGCTTCAAAGAAACTTTCTTCTGTTACTCTTACTAAACGGGCAGCTTCATCAGATATTTTTCCAACAGCATAAGTTCTTGCAGCGTCTCCGTTATAGCCTTTATAAATAGCTCCAACATCGACAGAAATAATGTCTCCTTCTTTTAAAGGTTTATTGTTTGGAATACCATGCACTAATACTTCATTTACTGAAGTACATATAGAAGCAGGGAATCCGCCATATCCTAAGAAAGATGGAATTGCGCCTTGATCACGTATGGTTTTTTCAGCGATACGATTAAGTTCTTTAGTCGTAACACCTGGTTTGATGTGTGGCTTTAGTGCATCAAATACACTAGCCACAATCCTACCAGCCTCACGCATCAACACAATTTCTCGTGGTGATTTTAAGGTTATCATACTTTTTTATTTGATCCTTTCAAAAATATCACAAATGGTTTCGAAGACTTCATCTAATCCAAGTAAACCATTGACATTATGTAGAAGTCCGCGCTTTTCGTAGAATTCCACTAATGGGAAGGTTTGATGTTCATAAGCATCAAGTCTTACTGCTAAACTTTCTAATGTGTCATCTTTTCTTTGGATTAATTCACCATTACAATAATCACAAACACCTTCAACTTTTGGTTTTAATGTTTCGACATGGAATGGAGCTCCACAAGATTTGCAAACACGTCTACCAGTAATTCTTTTTGTTAAGACATCACGATCAGCAGTGATATTAACTACTGCTGTTATTGGACGATTAATTTCTTTTGTTAGTTCTTCTAATGCTTCTGCTTGAGGAATTGTTCTTGGAAACCCATCAAGTAAGAATCCATTAGCGCAATCATCTTTAGCAAGTCTTTCCTTAACTAAAGCGATTGTTACTTCATCAGGTACTAACAAACCTTTGTTGATATAACTTGCCGCTAAGACTCCAGTTGGAGTTTGAGCAGCTATCGCTTCTCTAAACATATCACCAGTTGAAATGTGTGGAATATGATAAGAAGCAATAATCTTTTTAGCTTGTGTGCCTTTACCAGCACCAGGTGGGCCCATTAAAATAATGTTTAACATTGTTTTACTCCCTTCCGGCACGGTTTTGAACTTCTTCGAAGCTCTTACCAGCAACCAAGCCATCAATTTGTGCACTAACTTCAAGAGCAACACCAACTACGATGATTAATCCTGTGCCACCTAGCGCTAATGATTGAGGAAGTAATCCAACCAATACTAACACAACTGGTAACGCAGCAATAAATGCAAGAGCAAATGCACCAATGAAGGTTACACGATTTAATACTTTCTTTACGTATCTTTCTGTTTCATTACCAGGTTTAATACCAGGAATGTAAGAACCATTCTTTTGGAAGTTTTCTGCCATTTGTTCTGGATTAATTTGTAATGAAGAATAGAAGAATGTAAAGGCTATAATGAGTACAACATAGATAATCAAGCCCCATGGCATTTGCCATGTTTTACCACCAAACCAAGGCATAGTGGTCATTTTTGAACTTGAGAATATGTTGAGCCATTCTGCACTTGTATCAGCGCCATCAATGAAGCTCACAATTACTTGTGGTGCCATCATAATTGATGAAGCGAAGATAACAGGAATAACACCAGCAGAGTTAATCTTAATTGGTAAGAAACTTGCTTGGCTATATCTCTGTCCAGTTCCACCGGATTTACCAGCATGTTGAACAGGGATTTTTCTTTTTGAACTTTCAATATAAATTACGAATGTAATAATTGCTAAATAAGCAAGGATATATAATAAGAATCTCGCACCACCTGCCACAATTAATGAAGGTTGTTTTGACAATAATGGGTTTGACATATATTGTACAAACGCTTCAGCAATTTGTTTAGGTAATGAGACAACGATACCAGCAAAGATAATTACAGAAATACCATTACCAATACCTTTTACAGAAATTTGGTCACCTAACCACATAACTAACATGCCACCAGCTACTAATACCGTAACTATGTAAGCATAAGTTAAGAATTCTGAATTTGCAATCGTTGTAACTTCTATATATTCAGTAGCTTCCATGGTTTTTATAATACCATATGCTTGTACTGCACCAAGAAGTAAGGTTAAGTAACGAGTTGCCATTTCCATTTTCTTTCGACCATACTGACCTTGTTTATTTAACTCGGTCAAGGCCGGTAATACATCCATTGAAAGTAATTGCACAATAATTTGTGCGGTAATATATGGTGACACACCCAAGGCGAATATGGAGAAACTTGATAATGCTCCACCGCCTAAAAGGTTCATCATACTTAATACATCTAAGTTATCAAATCCAGCATTATCACTGATTTTTACACCAGGAACTGAGATTGATGCTCCGATGCGGAAGACTAAGAGTATCATTAATGTAAAGAATATACGATCAACGATATCTTTATTTTTGAAGATTTGGCCGAGTTTTTTCATATTACAATACCTCGGTTGTTCCGCCAGCATTCTTAATAGCTTCTTCGGCAGCCTTAGAGAATTTATGGGCAGAAACTTCTAACTTAACATTAAGTTTTCCGTTTCCTAAAATTTTAATTCCATCATATTCTTTACGGACTAAACCGACTTCTTTTAATAATGCAGGGGTGACTTTAGTGCCTTCTTCGAATTTATTTAACATTTCTACGTTAACTATTGCATAGTCAACACGTGAGACATTGTTAAATCCACGTTTTGGTAAACGACGATATAATGGGTTTTGTCCACCTTCAAATCCTAAACGGACTCCGCCGCCACTTCTAGAATTTTGACCTTTGGTACCTTTACCAGCAGTCTTTCCGTTTCCAGAACCAATTCCACGACCAGCGCGGAATGCTTTCTTACGTGATCCTTCTGTGTATTCGAGTTCATGCAGTTTCATATCTTGCACCTCCCTATAAATTATTGATTTATTTTTGGTTATAAACTATTTACGTAATTCTTTGACTACATTGTATGATTTAACGTTATTCAAACCATTAACAGTTGCACGAATAACATTAATTGGTGT
>CAKPJO010000140.1 GCA_934162685.1 uncultured Bacilli bacterium
ACCTAATGTTGCTACATTGGCATCATTACTGATTTTAGTTTCTAAACCACATACTCTTTCTAAAATTTTAGCAACTGGAAGACGATTCCATCTTAAATTACCAGAAAAGTCGCATGTTCCTTCAATAGAATTAATTGATCCAGGACATCCAACACCAATTCCTAATGTATTTTCTTTTGAAACATTATTATCTTCCATAAGTTTCAAAATTTTACGTCCTAATGTTTCAATCATTTCTACTTGAGTTTGATTAAAATCAACTGGATAAGTGGTTTTAGCTAACACTTGGCCAAATTCATTAACAATACCAATTTTAAAAGTTGTTCCACCGATATCAACGCCAATTACATATTTTTCCATTTTCAATACCTTTGTAAGAATATACGTTCCTACTCCTTCTATAAAACATTTTTCACCTGCGGAAATAAAAAACGAATCAAACTTTTGATAAGTAATTCCGTTTATTGTTCCTTTACCATCTAAAAAAGTAATTGAAACAAAAGAATCGAGTTCAAATATTTCCTTATCAATAATAGCATTTTTTTGATAACTTGCAAAGTATTTAGAGATACCAAGAAAATTATTTTCATGATTTACTTGTTTATATTTATGATAATCAATAACATTTAGCGCTTTATCAATATGTAAAGGCCTTAAATTTCCATTTTTGTCTTTGCGGTTATAATCATAAAGACGATATGTTAAATTTGAATTTTGTTGAATTTCAATTAAAGTAACGCCTTTTCCAATCGCATGAATTGTGCCAGATTTAATAAAAAATACATCACCCTTTTTTACTTTAAAAAAGTTTAAATGATCTAATATTCTTCCTTCATTTAAATACTTTCTTACTTTATCAATATTTTCATCTTCTTTAAATCCAACATATAATCCCGCATCTTCTTTAGCGTCAATTACATACCACATCTCCGTTTTTCCATACTCTCCTTCATATTTAAGAGCGTAATCATCAATTGGATGTACTTGCACCGATAAATTATCTTTGGCATCAATAAGTTTTATTAATACTGGAAAATCAGAAAATTGCTCCGAGTTCTTTCCTAAATCCTTATCAGTAATAACATCTTTAAGATTTTTAATTTCACCATTAATATTAACTTTACTTAATCCATCTTTATGCATGGAAAGTTCCCAAGATTCCGCAATTTTATCTAAATCGCTTTGACGATATTTTTTCAAATAATCTCCACCCCATAAATAATCTTTTAAGGCTGGTATAAGTTTCATAACAGGCATAAAGTTCACCTCAAAGCTTATTCTATTATGAAATTTAATTAAGATTTTTATATAGAAAGCTATTTTCTTACATTAAGTGAAAATTATTTTCATTAAAGGTTACAAAAAAAGACTTAGCGGTTAAACTAAGTCTTGCAATAATTGTTATTTTGTGATTAGTCTTCACTAGAATCATCTTGAAAAGCATTTAATACTTCTTCTACTTCATCTAATTCTTCATCATCAATAACTTCAGTTAAATTATGTTCATCATCATAACGGAAAGCAAATATATCATCGGGTGCATCAGTCTCATAACATAAAACATATTTTGCACATCTTTCATCATTTTCATAAGTCATGAGAATTTCCATTGGATATTCTGTTCCATCTTCATCAACTACAATAATTTCATTTTCTGCTGGTTCCATATTTTCTCCTTAGTGGCGTGAGTCTAGGTAAGTTTCAAGAATAACAACCGCGGCCATTTTATCAATAACTTGTTTGCGTTTTTTTCTTGATAAATCCGCTTCAAGTAATCTTCTTGTGGCAAGCATTGTGGACATTCTTTCATCGACAAGAACAATTTTTAAATTAGGATTAAGCTCAAGCATTTCTTCTTTAAAGCGCATCGCAGATTGCGCGTGATCTCCTACATCTCCATTCATATGAAGTGGTAAGCCTAAGGCAATCTCCGTTACACCTTCTTTTTGGGCATACTCAACTGCGTAAGTTGCAGCTTCTTTATAATTGCCATTTTCAAAGCGATGTGTTTCTCTTCCATAAGCAATCATGCCAAGTGAATCTGAAATAGCAATTCCTAATGTTCTTGTTCCTAAATCTAAACCTATTACTTTTCCCATAATTATTTTTTTCCTATTTTTATATTTTATTCATTAATCAATGAGTTTTTTAACTAAATCATTAACTTCATTTAATTTAGATAAGTCTTTACCAGCACCAGTAGCTAAATCTGGTCTTCCTCCACCTGATCCTAAAAGTAAGTTAGCAACGCTTTTTACAATGGCTCCAGCTTTAAGTCCAGATGCGATTGCTTCTTTAGTTAAAGCACAAGTAACTGGATAATTACCATTTTCTTCACCAATTAATAAGATAACAGCGTCATCAAAATTAGTTTTAAGTTCATCAATAATTTTAATTAATGAAGCACGATTAGTATTAGGTAAATACTTAACTAATAAGTGATGTCCGTTAAACACTCCAAATTCTTCCATCAAAGATTTAGACATTAATAAAGCTTGCTTTTCTTCAAGAACTTTCACTTGATTTCTTAAGTCTTCTTTTTCTTTAATTAAAGATTTTAAGCGTAAGTTATTTTCATTAATTGAATTAGCGTTTAATAATACTTTTTGTTCTAATAACATTAATTCTTTTTGTTTTAATAAACGATATGCTTCAAATCCGGTACGAAGTTGAATTCTTCTAACCCCTGAGGCAATGGCTTCTTCAAATTCAATTGCAAATACACCAATATCTTTAGTATTTTTAACGTGTGTACCACCGCAAAATTCTTTAGATACATCACCAAAACAAACAACACGAACAACATCGCCATATTTTTCATTAAATAAGGCAGTCGCGTTTAATTTCTTTGCTTCTTCAATTGGTAAAACTTTTGTTTCTTCTTCAATAGAAGCATTTATCATTTCATTAACGGCCTTTTCAATTTCATTTAATTCACTATCACTAACTTTAGCAAAATGTGAGAAGTCAAAACGCGCGTATTCATCATTAACAAAGCTACCTTCTTGGTGAACGTGGCCTCCTAATACTTTTACTAAAGCCGCTTGAAGTAAGTGTGATGCTGAGTGATTAGCCATAATTTTATGTCTTTTTACTTCATCAATTGTTAAAGTAAATTCATCACCTAATTTAACACTTCCAAAGTCTAAAGTAACATGATGTAAGTGTTGTCCACGAGGTGCTTTAAAGACATTTTCCACACGCATAGAAGTATTATCATTAGCAATAACGCCAGTATCACTAACTTGTCCACCCATTTCTGCATAGAAAGGAGTTTGATCAAATACTACTTCGCCACTTTCTTTAATTTCATCAACTTTTTCGCCGTTAACAAATAATCCAACAACTTTTGCTTTACATGTAGTCTCATCATATAAGAATGTCGAAGGAGTTTCAAATTCTAATAAATCTTTAGCTTGTTTATTCATACTTTGCAAATTACCACGAGCGTTTCTTGCACGTTCTTTTTGTTTTTGCATTTCTACTTTAAATCCTTCTTCATCTACTTTAACATTTGCTTCTAAACAAATTTCTTTTGTTAATTCGACTGGAAAACCATAAGTATCATATAACTTAAAGGCATCTTCTCCGCTAAGAACATCTTTTCCTTCAATCATTTTACGAAGTAAAGCTTCACCGCTATTTAAAGTAGATAAGAATTTTTCTTCTTCAGCTTTAACAATTTTAGAAACATAATCAACTTTTTCTTCTAAGTATGGATAGAAATCTTTCATATTATCCGCACATACTCTCACAAGATGATACATAAATGGTTTATCAATTCCTAATTTACGACCAAATCTTACTGCACGACGTAAAATTCTTCTTAAAACATAGCCTCTTCCTTCATTTGAGAAAGTTGCTCCATCCGAAAGTGCGAATGTGCAAGTTCTAATATGATCAGCAATAACGCGGTACGCCATCTTATGTTCATCATCATAAGGATATTTAGCAAGTTTTTCAGTTTCTTTGATAATCGGCATAAATAAGTCAGTTTCAAAGTTAGTTTCTGTATCTTGCATAATACACGCTAAACGCTCTAAACCAGCACCAGTATCAATATTTTTATTTGGTAATTCTTTATAATCTTTGCGGTCAACACCAGTTACGGCATTATATTGGGAGAAAACAATATTCCAAATTTCAATATAACGA
>CAKPJO010000141.1 GCA_934162685.1 uncultured Bacilli bacterium
GCAATATCCACATGTTGGATATATTTTGCCTAGTAATTCCATTGAACTAGCAAAATATCCTGTCTCTTCTTCTAGTTCTCTTTTAGCAATGTCAAACGGATTTTCTCCTTCTTCTTGCTTACCTGCGGGAATCTCATAGAGTATTTCATCAAAAGCATAACGAAACTGTCTTTCTAAAATAATTTTATTATCATTAGTAATTGCTAAAACAGCTGCGCCTGGAGTATGTCGTACTATTTCACGAGTCGCAACATTTCCATTTGGACATTTAACTTCGGCATTTTCAACGTTTAAAATCATGCCTTCATAAACTTTTTTGCTTGATATTTTTTCTTCTTTTAATTTCATATTAAAGTTCCTCTAATTCTTTTAACCAGATATTATTAGAAGCATCACTAGGCATACGTAGATCACCACGTGGTGATAATGAAACAGACCCAACTTTAACACCATCTGGTAAGCAACTACGCTTAAATTGTTGAGAGAAAAATCTCCTTATAAAATTATTAAGCCATTTTTTAATGGTAGCATCATCGTAATATCCATTAAAAGCATGTTGCGCTAAAAAATAAATTTTCTTTAAAGTAAAATGATTTCTTAATAAATGGTATAAGAAAAAGTCATGTAATTCATAAGGACCAATAATTTCTTCAGTTTTTTGCGCAATTTCCCCTTCTTTTAATGGTAATAGTTCTGGTGATACTGGTGTGTCTAAAATATCTAGTAAGGTAGCTTCTACATTTTTATGATGTTTAGCATAATGATAAACAATATGTTTTACTAGTGTTTTAGGAACCGAACAATTAACACCATAATTTGACATATGGTCACCATTATAAGTCGCCCAACCTAATGCTAGTTCACTTAAGTCTCCCGTTCCCACTACTAAACCGCCAACTTTATTAGCATAATCCATTAATACTTGCGTACGTTCACGTGCTTGAGCATTTTCAAATGTAACGGAATGATCATTTTCATCTTGACCAATATCTTTTAAATGTTGGCGAACAGAGGCAGTAATATCAATTTCTAATATTCTTACTCCTAATTCATTAGCAAGATTATAAGCATTATTTTTGGTACGTTTGCTTGTGCCAAAACAAGGCATTGTAATTGTATGAATATCTTGTAAATCACGATTTAATTCTTTCATTGCTTCAACCGCAACTAAAAGAGCTAAAGTAGAATCAAGCCCACCTGATAAGCCGATTACTAAAGCTTTAGCATTAGTGTGCTTTATCCTTTTTACTAATCCCATTACTTGTAATTTTAAAATCCACATTACACGTTTATATCTTTCATTTTCATCACTAGGAATAAAAGGCGTTGGTGAAAATTTGCGGGTCAAAACTGGTGTAGTTAAAGGCAAATCAAAAGAAATAAGACTATATCCTTGTTTATCATCTCTTGGATATGAAGTCATTTTTTGTCTTTCATTTACTAATCTTTCAACATCTATTTCAGTAATAATTGTTTCATTTTTAAATAATTCTGCTTCTTTTAAAATTGATCCATTTTCACTAATTATATTAGCGCCAGAAAATACTAAATCTGTTGTCGATTCTCCATTACCAGAAGAGCAATATAAATATGCACTTACTAAGCGTGCAGATGTTGAAGATACTAGCATCTCACGATATTCTTTTTTACCAACCACTTCATTAGAGGCACTTAAATTACAAATGATTGTGGCACCCGCTAAAGCATGACTTGTTGAAGGAGGATTAGGAATCCATAAATCTTCACATATTTCTACACCCATAATCCATTTTAAATATGAATCATTTCTAAATAATAATTTATTTCCAAATGGCACGTATTGATTAGCGTAATTAATCATCATATTATGAGATGGTGCTTTTTCAAAGTGTCTAACTTCATAGAATTCATTATAATTTGGTAAAGCGGTTTTCGGCACAACACCCAAAATCTTTCCTTTTAATGCAACAATTGCGGCATTATAACATTTGTTATCAACAAGTACAGGCACACCAAATACAAATAATATTTCAAGATTTTTTGTAGCTTCCAATATTTTTTTAGTTTCTTCTTCCACACTATTTAATAATGTGTTTTGCAAAAATAAATCTTGGCAAGTATAACCGGTTAACGCCAATTCTTGGAACACTAAAAGTTTAACTCCTTTTTCATTACATTCTTTTACTTTTTCAATAATTCTGGTTCCATTTGTAATAACATCTGCAACAGTTATATCAATTGTTGCACATGCTACTTTAATAAAGCCCATATTTTCTGATTGCTTTTTATTGCTTGGGTTCCAATTAGTTTCTTTTTGATTTGTTAAATTTATATTTTCTATAATTGATTCATAATACTCTTGTGACATAACGACTAAATCGCTATATCCGTTTTTTGTAATAAAAATTGGGCGATTTTCTTCATGAGCTTGTTCAGATAGCTCGTTGCTTTTTCTTAAGTCTGTGATTGGACGAATATTTTTCATAATAGCTCCTTTGTACATAATTAAGTCGTAATATTGTACTATATTAGTGTAACATAAAAGCTTAGAAATTACGATAATTTCTAAGCGCTTTACTTAATTATTTTCCAATAATGCTTTTAATCAAACTTTTCTTTTCAATGGTCCTATTATTTCCTTCATAGAACACCGCTAAAGTACCTGGGCCAACATGTGCACCGGTTACAATATCATAGTAATATATTTCTATATCATTTATGCCATTATTTCTTAATAAGTTGGCTAATTTATTAGCATCATCAAGAGAATTACAATGTGCAATAAATACTTTACTATTTTTATCTGTTATATGATCGGTAACTTGTTGAGCCAAAGTTTTAATAGCATTATTTCTTCCATGGACTTTCGAAGATACTTCAATTTTCGCTTCATCTGATCCATATAGCAGCGGCTTAATTGACAAAATACCTGCAATTGTAGCCACAATACTTGATACACGACCAGAATTAGATAAATATTTAATATTATCAACCGTAAACTCAGAACGAACTCTTTTAACATATTCTTCGGTCAAAGAAACTACTTCTTCAAATGTTTTTCCTTCTTTAGCAAGTTTATAAGCATACATTGCTACCATACCTTCGCCAAAACTTGCTGTTTTAGCATCAATTACTTTTACTAATTCTTTTCCATGTTCTTCATTTATTTGACTAGCAATTAATGAAGAACTTTGATAATTGCCGGAAATACCACTTGCTATGCAAACGAAAATAACTTGATTTCCTTTTTCTACTTCATCAGTAAATACCTTTTCAAATTGACCGGGACTAGTTAAAGAGGTTTTAGCTTTTTCTCCTTTTGATAATTTTTCATAAAGTGTCTTAGAGAATTCTTCAACATCAATATTTTCTTCATAGCATAAATGACTTTCTTCGCCAATTTGTAAAGTCATAGGTAAAACATTAATATCCAATTCTTTTTCTTTTAAAATATAGTCAAATAAATTTGAAGCTGCATCGGTAAATATTTTTATACTCATTTTAATCATCCTTTCTAATATATAATATATCCACTTAAACAAAGATTATATTCAATCCCGAAAACATATATTAACCCTTTTTAAAAGATAATGCAATTAATATGTTGATTTATACACAAAAAACACGATTTTGACGTTAAAATCGTGCTTTTTTAAGTTAATTAAACATATAATTATTTTATAAAATTTGTGTGTTCTGGCTTTTCTACTTCTGGAAGGCCAAATTCTTGAACGCCTAGTGAAATAGACTTCATTAAAAATATCATGTTTTTAGCTAATGTGCGCATTGTTTGAAGTCCTTCTAAATCTTGAACGGCTTCTCCTACTTTTCTTCCGTGTACGCTATTCCAGTACTGACTAGTAGCAATTGGCATACCAGATATAGAAAAATATTTATTAAGTTCATCAAATGTTGAAGAACATCCGCCACGTCTTGCCACAACCACACTAGCGCCAACTTTAGTTCTTTTATCAAAGTGGCTTGAATAAAATAATCGGTCCAAGCAAGAAATTAATGTTCCGTTCGCGGAAGCATAATATACTGGACTCGCTACCACTAGCGCATCTGCTGCTTTAAATTTTTCACTAATTTCATTTACGATATCATTAATACCGCATTTATCATTTTTATAACAATAATTACAAGCGATACAT
>CAKPJO010000142.1 GCA_934162685.1 uncultured Bacilli bacterium
TCATTAACTCAATAATTGGTGTTATGCAAGAACAAAAAGCGGATAAATCTATGGAACTACTTAAAAATATGAATAAACCATTTGCAAAAGTATTAAGAAATGGTGAAATCGAAAAAGTAAAAAGTGAAGATATTGTTGTTGGTGATATTATCATACTTGAAGCAGGCGATTCTGTTCCTGCCGATTTAAGAATTATAGAAAGTGCCTCTTTAAAAATAGAAGAATCTTCGCTTACTGGAGAAAGTTTGCCAGTTAGTAAAGAAGACGCTATATTACCTTCAAATACTCCATTAGGAGACCGCAAAAATATGGCCTTTAGTTCCACAACTGTAAGTTATGGAAGAGGAAAAGGCGTCGTAGTTGCTACAGGTATGAATACCGAAGTAGGACATATCGCTAATATGCTTAATGAAGATGATAAACAAATCACACCATTGCAAGGGCAATTAAATAAAACAGCAAAAATGCTATCAATTTTAATATTAGGAATAGCAATTGTGATATTTGTTGCCTCACTAATTAAAAATGGTTTAATGATGGATTCAATTGTCGAAAGTTTTATGACTGCAGTTGCTATTGCCGTTGCCGCAATTCCTGAAGGACTTAGTGCAGTTGTAACAATTGTATTAGCAATAGGTGTTAAAGAAATGTCAAAAAATAACGCTATTGTAAAGCATTTGCCAGCTGTAGAAACGCTAGGATGTTGCCAAGTTATTTGCTCTGATAAAACTGGAACACTAACAATGAATAAAATGACTGTTAAACAATTATACACATTATCTAATGGACTATTTGTTAATATTAAAGAAAACGAAGATAATAGCGTAAACGCATTAGTTAATGGGATGGTTTTATGTAATGACACTACAACTAGTAATGAAGGAACATTATTAGGTGATCCAACTGAAACAGCCTTAGTACAATACTTACTAGATAGCAGGATTGATTACAAATTAATTAAAGATAATAACAAAAGAATTGATGAAATTCCTTTTGATAGCGTACGTAAATTAATGACTACTGTTAATAAAAATGAAGATGAAACTATTGCTTACATTAAAGGTGCAGTTGATAAATTATTGGTAAAATGTAATAGAATTTTAGATCATAATGAAGTTAGAAAAATAACTACTGATGATTTAAAAAATATTGAATCTACTAATAAATTAATGGCGGATAAAGCATTGCGTGTCTTAGCGTTTGCGATTAATGATGATCTCAATCATGATAATTTAGAAAATAACTTAATATTTGTTGGCTTAACAGGAATGATTGATCCACCACGAAAAGAAGTAACTGAAGCAGTTAAAACTTGTGAATCAGCAGGAATGAAAGCTGTAATGATTACCGGAGACCATTTAAATACCGCAGTGGCAATTGCTAAAGATATTGGAATATTTAAAAAAGATTCATTAGCCATTACTGGCGAAGAATTAGATAAACTATCTGACGAAGAATTTAAGAAAAACTTAAGCAAATATGCTGTATTTGCGCGTGTTAGTCCAGAAAATAAAGTTCGAATTGTTAAGGCATATAAGAGTTTTGACTTAGTTGTGGCAATGACTGGCGATGGCGTTAATGATGCCCCAAGTATAAAAAGCGCGGATGTAGGTGTTGGAATGGGTATTACTGGTACGGATGTAAGTAAAGAAGCTAGTGATATTGTTTTAGCCGATGATAATTTTGCCACTATTATTGGTGCTGTAAAAGAAGGAAGAAAAGTATACGCTAATATTCAAAAAGTTATTAAATATTTATTGTCTGCGAATATTGCGGAAGTATTGTGTTTATTTATAACTACTCTATTTATGTTAGGAGCGGGAGAGGAATTCTTAACGCCGGTTATGATTCTTTGGATCAATCTTGTTACTGACTCATTACCAGCATTATCACTTGCTTATGAAGATGCAGATAATGACATTATGAATCATAAACCACGTGATAAAAAAGAAAATTTAATGTCCGGAAGAACAGGTATTGATATTATTATTCAAGGATTAATTCAAACAGGATTAACATTAGGATCATATTCCGTAGGTAATTATTTATATGGACATAGTGAAGGAATGATGATGGCATTTATTACATTATCATTAATTCAATTATTCCATGCTTATAATAGCAAATCTACAAAATCACTATTTAGTAAAAATCCGTTCAAAAATCGTATGTTAAATTTATCATTTCTCGTTGGTGTTATATTAATGATTATTCCAACTTGTATTCCTGGCATTGCACAATTTTTTATGAATAATTCAGATGTACAAGTATTATCATTAACACACTGGTTATATGCAATGTTATTTGCACTAGCAATAATACCACTTGTGGAAATCCAAAAATTTATTACTAATAAAATAATGAAATCAAAATAGTTTAACTGGTGTACATTAACTTGTACACCTTTTAAATGTATTTACAATAAATAATTAACACAAATAATAATTAATATATTAATAGCATGACAAAGTTATTTTATAGTTATATAATACATCTAGTAGAAATAATAAGGTCTAAACCAAAAAATGTAAAATCAAATACTTTGCTAGTACTTGACAAACTTATAGATGGTGACTTATCATTTTGATTATGAAGGAATTAAAGAAATGATTAAAATTGCAATTGTTGAAGATGAAAACGATATGGCGTTAGACTTAAAAAAACATATTGAAACATTTTTTAATAGCAACAATAAGCCATTTTCTATTGATGTATTTGATAGTGCAATTAAATTCCTAGATAAATATAAATTTGGATATAATCTTGTATTTATGGATATTAACTTACCATATATGAATGGAATGAGTGCGGCCGAAAAACTTCGATGTGAAGATGAAGAAGTCATGATTATTTTTGTTACATCTCTTGCACAATACGCTATTAATGGATACAAAGTTAATGCTTTTGATTATATTTTAAAACCAGTTAATTATTATAATTTTTCTTTAACCTTAGAAAGAGTGCTTTCACATTTAAAAGATGACGAGGAATCGATTGTCATCTCATCTAATAAAACTTCAATGAAAAAAATCTCGATTAATAAAATAAAGTATATTGAAATTAATAATCATAGAATTATATTTCATACGATTGATGGTAATTATGAAACTCATGGTTCATTAAATTGTTATGCTGATATTTTAAAAGACCACTATTTTGAACTATGTAATCGTTGCTATTTAGTTAATTTGGCAATGGTTAGTCAAGTGACGCCAACAAGTGTAGTCGTTGATGGTGAGTCATTAATAATATCAAGACCAAAACGCAAAGAATTTCTTCACACATTAAATAAATTCATAGCTACTGGCGGTGGAAAGTAATGGAAATAACTGAATTATTTGCTTATAAAATTGTTTTCGTTATCGAAATACTTGTTGCTATGCATTTACTTTCTTTTTATTTGCCTAAAAAGAATTATCCAGTAGCAAGATATTTAATTAGTATTGGATTTTGTTTTTTGATTGCGATATTTTTTCCATTATTTAATAAAATATCTTATTCTTGGTGGTATTCATCACTTATGTTTCTTATCTTATTTACTATATGCGCGATATCATTATATTTTGTTTATAATATCTCAATTCAAAATATATTTCTAATTGCTATTACATCTTACACTGCGCAGCATTTAGCGTATCAAGTTTATAACATTTTAATTTCTACTTTAAATTTAAAGGAGAAATTATCGTTTGTTTCTTATGGCAATGCACCATTAAATGTTTCAATAACGCAAATTAATATAATTTCTTTAGCAATTCTTATTATTGTTTATGCCATTATTTATACGATAATATTTGTCATATTTAATGAAAAAATCAACAAAGATGAAACCAAGATATCAAATTTCAGTATTGTACTTATTTCAGGATTTGTTTTACTTATCGATATATTGATTAATTCTATCGTTATTTATAACGATAAATTTAAGGGAAGAGAAGTATCGATTATTACTTGTACTTATAATATCATTTGTTGTTTGGTAGTAGTGTGTTTGTTATTTAGTCTTTTAAATATTAAACAATTGAAAACAGAATTGATTGTAACGAGTCAGTTA
>CAKPJO010000143.1 GCA_934162685.1 uncultured Bacilli bacterium
ATTCTAGACCGCTTACATTCAAAATAATTGTTGCAAAACTAGTAAAAATCAGTTAATATTCATTCGTAAAAGACAGTTCGTTGTTGCCATCCTGTCTATAAATAAAACCAGGAACAAAGTATCTTGACTAATATTTTCAGGTCCTTTGTCTTGGACCTGTTTTTTTGTTATTAGGAGTGTGTTATTTATGAAAAACAAATTAAAAAAAGAATGGAATGAGTTTGTTACTCTCACAAGAAATATTCCATCCATCTTTGTAACACTATTTATCGTTAGTGTTGTTGGTATGAATTTATTAGCGAATAAAAGTATTAATATGCCTGTATCTTGGTTAGCTTTAGATGCTGGAATATTATTATCTTGGGTTTCGTTTTTAACAATGGATGTTATTACTAAACATTTCGGATTAAAAGCCGCGAACCAATTAGCGGTATTAGGTGTAGTCATTAACTTATTTGTATGTTTAATCTTTTTTATTGCTAGCATTATTCCTGGTGTCTGGGGCGAATCTTATGTTGAAGGAAGTCAAGATATTATTAATAACGCTCTTAACAATACATTTGGTGGCACTTGGTACGTATTATTAGGATCCACAACTGCATTTTTGGTTTCTGCAATAGTAAATAATGTCATTAATTTCACCATTGGAAAAGTGGTTAAAAAAGATAATTTTACTACATTTATTTTCCGTACTTATATTTCAACAATGATTGGACAATTTATTGATAATCTTACTTTTGCTTTAATTGTTTCTTTATCTTTCTTTGGTTGGTCAATTACTCAATGCTTTACATGCGCTCTTACTGGCGCTATAGTGGAATTACTATTTGAAGTTATATTTTCTCCATTTGGTTATAAAATTACCAAAAACTGGGCTAAAGATGGTGTTGGAGAAAAATATTTTAATTTATTAAAAGAAAACAAGGAGATTTAATATGGATAATATTGTAATTATTACCGGCACTAGTAAAGGAATTGGAAAAGCTATTGCGGAACTCTTTTTAAAAAAAGATTTTATTGTCTATGGTTTAGATCGTTTAGAAGCATCTTTAGAAAATAAAAACTATCATCACGTATTAGTGGATTTATTCAAAGACGAACTTCCTAATTTACCACCTTGTAATATCCTAATTAATAACGCTGGTACGCAAAATGATAATGATATTGATAACAATTTAAAAGCTGTAATAAGAGTAACCGAAAAATATGCTTTCCAAGATAAGATAAAATCTGTTTTATTTATCGCAAGTGCTTCAGGAAATACTGGTGCCGAATTTCCTGAATATGCCGCTAGCAAAGGCGGAGTAATTGCTTATATGAAAAACGTAGCGTTACGCTTAGCTAAATTTCACGCCACTTCTAATTCTATTTCTCCAGGTGGAGTTATTACCGATTTAAATGATCACATCTTAAAAAGTCCTGATTTATATGAACAAGTATTAAATGAAACTTTATTACATCGTTGGTCTAGTGTAGAAGAAATGGCTAAATGGGCTTATTTCATTACTGTTATAAATGAATCTATGACTGCACAAGATATTCTAATTGATAACGGAGAAGCCGCTAAATCAAACTTCATTTGGTAGTTAGAATCGATTAAGTTCGATTCTTTTTTTGTCTTTATTGATAATAATTTGATAGAAGTTAAAAACGTCACTCAAATAATATGCTATATTTAATCGAAAGGTCATTTATAAACAATTATGAGAAAATTTAAAATTGGACAAATTGGTATAGGACATAATCACGCAGCCGGTCATATGGAAGCATTTCGTCTACATCCGGACTTATTTGAAATTATTGGATATTCAGAAAATAATGAATACTGGATTAAAAAAAGAGGAAATTTACCTTGCTATCAAGGTATTGCGCGTTTAAATGAAGATGAATTAATTGAAAAATGTGATGCACTTCTTATTGAAACAGAAGTTCCAGACTTAATGAAGGCTGCACAAAAATGCATTGATCATAATAAACATATTCATCTTGATAAACCAGCTGGTGAAAACTTAAAAGAATATGAAAAACTACTTAAAGACGCAAAAGAAAAAAATCTTATTGTGCATTTAGGATATTTATATCGCACTAATCCAGCAGTAAAAAAAGTATTTTCTATTGTTGAAAGTGGCACAATTGGAAAAGTGCTTTATATTGAAACATCTATGTCTGCACCACGCAGTAAGGAATATTTAGAATATCTTTCAACATTCAAAGGTGGAACAATGTATATTTTTGGCGGACATATTATTGACTTTGTCTTACGTTTGATGGGCGAACCAAAACGTATTGAGCCAATATTATTCCGTTCAGGGGCAGAAGGTTTTAATGGAATTGATAATGCAACTGCCTTATTTTACTATGATAAAGGAGTAAGTGTCATTCGTACTTCTGCAATTGAAACCGGAGGGCATTTAAGAAGAGAATTAACAGTCGTGGGAGAAAAAGGCACTGTTTCTATTTCTCCATTTGAACGCCCAACAATTAAATGGCTAGCCATACAAAATGGATTAGAAGATCCATATGACAAAATGGCGGATACCACCACTATTGAATTTCCTACTGATTATAATCGTTATGATGCTTTCCCAAAAGAATTCTATGAACGTTTATGCGGAATAAAATCTAATGTATATGATTATGACTACGAACTAACTTTACACAAATTATTATTAAAGGCATGTGACATCATTAAATAAATTATTATTTTTTCAAATCATTATAAGTATCAAGAACAATATCTTTTACAAGTTCTTTGTCATCGACATCACTAACCAAATACATTGGTTTAGCACCAGGGTATGGAATGACTTCTTTCATTCCATACTTTTTATTTTCTTTAACAATTTTTACAAGTAATCTATCATCATATATTCCACCAATTAGAACTTGATGATAATAGAGTAAAAATTCCCCCATCATTGAGCGGTAGGTAATATTATCTAATAAATCAAGTTGTTCTAGAATAAAATCTAGATATTCCATTTTGCTAGCCATAACTTTAATCTCCTATTTTTGATTTGGTCGTCTTTTTTTATGTTCGACCGTTTTTGTAATATATTAAGAATGTACTCAGAGTACAAAAAAAAGGCAATAAATTAATATCGCCTTAATTAATCAAATGGTCGGGAAAACAGGATTCGAACCTGCGACCCTCTGGTCCCAAACCAGATGCACTACCAAGCTGTGCTATTTCCCGAGATGGCGCGCCCGACAAGAATCGAACTCGTAACCTTTAGATTCGTAGTCTAACACTCTATCCAGTTGAGCTACGGGCGCATCAACACGCCTATATAATATAACAAATTGATAAATAAAAATCAATAGTTATTTTAAATTTGTTTGGAGGTTCCTGACGGAGTTGAACCGACGCTCATTGAGTTGCAGTCAATTGCCTTACCACTTGGCTAAGGAACCATCGCAAGCAACGAAAGTATGATAACACAACGCTACTTATTTCGCAATATATTTTATTAGAATTTATTCTTTTTTATGTGCTAAAAGTCATAAATTCGTAATTTTAATAACAATGTTAAGAAGGCGGCTTATTAGGCCGCCTAAATTTTCTACTTATTTGCTCTTTTTCGGCGTGAACGAACTGAATTATAATTTACAATAGCTTTAGTTACAGCAAATACTAATACAGCACAAACAACAGTTGCTAGTATTACATAATACACCGTCATTGATGTATAAGCTCTAATTTGTCCCCACATAATAACAACTTTTTCATTAGCTGATTCAAAGTCATTCATTACTGCACATCGTTTTAATGTTTCAGCATCTGGGTATTGAGTTAATAATTGATTCTTGCGTTCGCTATATGGATAAAATGAAGTGCTTCTTCCTTCCATATAGTCTCCAAATATATAACCCAAATCATAAGAATCTTCTAATTCAAGTTCATCGGTATATTCTTCCCAAGAGCTTGTATCAGTTGGAAGAATGCCAGTAATAGAATCTTCGTCTTTAGCAATACATAAGTAATATTTTCCGTTATAAGCAACAATACTTCCATCAACCATTTCTTC
>CAKPJO010000144.1 GCA_934162685.1 uncultured Bacilli bacterium
TTTAAAAGGTGCTAAATATAATGATGAAGCATGGGATAAATTACTTAACCAATTAGATTTAACTCAAGCTGTTGAATTCATTGTTCATGGTAATAGAGACTATTTAGCAATGGATTCTGTAGGATTTATTGCAGGTAAGTTTACAGAAAATGGTCCTAATGGTGTTGGTGATCGTGCTTTTAAAACTTTATCATATAACAACTATGGTGAAACAGTTCCACAATGGAAAATTGCTGATACAGATGAAAATGCTAAATTTGAAATGACTGTTTTCCCAAGTGGACCAGTTATGGGTGCAACATTTAATCCTCGTTTAGCTTATGAGCAAGGAAGATTAATGGGTAATGATGCATTATTTGTTGGTTTACCAATTTTATGGGGTCCATCAATGAATACACATCGTACAGGATATAATGGTAGAAATATCGAATATTATTCAGAAGATCCAGTTTTAACTGGAACAATTGGTATGGAATATAGCATTGGTGCTTTAGACAAAGGCTTAATTGCCGCTCCTAAACATTTTGCTTTCAATGACCAAGAAACAAATAGATCTGGTGTATCTCCATATTTAACTGAACAAAGAGGAAGAGAAATCGAATTAAGAGCTTTCCAAATTGCTTTTGAAGCTACAAAATATGACACCGATGAAAGAGATGCTGGTTTACTTGGTGTTATGACATCATTCTCAAAAATTGGACCAGTTGAAGTAACTTGTTCAAGAGGTTTATTAACTGATATATTAAGAGGCGAATGGGGCTACAAAGGATATATTGTTAGTGACTTAGAAGATGATATAGACTTATTACCACAAGCTTTATATGCTGGTATTACTAGTTTCGATTCAACTGTTACTTTAGATAAATTAAATGATGTTAAATATAATAACTTTACTGTTGATAAAATCAAAAATGATGCAACAATATTAAAGAATGTTAAAGAAGCTGTTCATTGTAATTTATGGGTATTAATTCAAAGTAACTATATGAACATGGTTGATGTAAATAGTGAATATGTCAATACAATGACTTGGTGGAGAGCATCTTATATTGCTGTTGAAGTAACATCAGCTACATTAGCAGGATTATGTTTAGCAGTAACTGTATTAACATCAATTCTTGATAAAAAGAAAGGACGTAAATAATTATGTTAGAAAAATTTAAAAAATGCGGTTTATGTTTCTACATTAGTCTTATTGCACTTGTTCTTATTTTTGTCTCTATGATACTTGCTATTTCAAGTTCTACAAATCTTGGATATAGCATTGATGAGCTTCCTTTAATTGTAACATTTTCAATTATTTCAATTATTTGTATAATTGGCTCAGCATTATTATCATTTAAATTTAAAAATAATGCTCTTTCATATGCACCTCTATTGGTTGCTACGGTTTTATCTGGAATATGTTTTACATTTGTTATTTCATCAAGAACTTATTTAATGGGAACTTTATGGTTTACTAAACTTGATGAATCAAATCAATATGCTGTTGCAGCAATGAATACAGGCGCTCCATCGTTTGTTATGTATTTTATTAGTATGGTTGTTTTATCTATAGCATCATTCTTCAATTTATCTAAAAATGATAAAGTTGTAGAAAAATAACAATTAATATTCAATGATAATATCATAAAATAATTAAGAGCTAAATACTCGTTAATGGGTAGTTAGTTCTTTTTTGTTTAAATAGAAAATTAATTATTTACATGTTTTTAAATTTTTATTTTCGTAGATAATTTAGAAAAAGTGTTATTACTGGATATTGGAATGGATCACACAAGCTTTACTTAAGGAAATATCACTTTTTGCGAATCATTTATTTTAAAAGAATCAAAATAATTTAAGTGTTTTTAGGCTACTGTGTGTAAATAATTGTTTAAATATAAAATCTAAAAAATTGGCACTTTCATATAAAAAAGAAAGTGATGCACCCACCAAGATACACCACTTCAAATTTAAATTTTTTTGATTTTCGACTCCACCTAGACCAACCTAGATTTTAAAGAGTCGAAGTTAATCTTAGATTTTTTTAAAGAAATATATAATAATTAGCTCTTCATTACTTTAACAGATCTTCTAGTAATTGTAGTAGTACAATCACCAATAGTTGATTCTGTTTTAGCTTTAACTCTCATAATTACTTGCATTGGATATGTACATTGATATGATTTTCCATCAATTAATGTTAATTCTGCTCCTGAAGTTGTGTAAACACTAAATTCAAAATTAGTTGCATCACTTATTTCAAAATCATAATAATAAACATAATTTGCCATTGGAGATTTAACCATTTTTACTAAATAATATTTATATTCATTAGCATAGAATGTATTATTAGTGGAAGTAAATTTAAGGTCGGTAAATGAAGCTTCAGTTTGTTTATTTAAATTACATAAATCACATTTACCAGTAGTTAAATATAAATTATTATGCTCATGCAAATTAGTAATAACGCCTCTTCCAATAGTTTTACCACCTTCATAAATATTAAATTCACCATTAATAACAAGTGGTTTAGGCATATCTAATGTAATAGTAATATTTTCTTCAGTAGTTCCCGGCATTATTAATTCAATACCTTCTGGGAATGTAAACTTACCACTAAATTGTGAGGAAGTATTAGTGAAACTTAATGTCGGATTATATCCATTATTTATTGGAGTATTTCTGCTACCACCTTCATCTTTTGATAAAATTGTAACAGTAGCTTTAAATACATCGTAATTTTTAACTGTATTTAAAGCCGAAATAATATATCCCCTAGATAATTCAGATCTATCAACACCAGTGACTTTTAAATCAACTTCATCACCAATAGTGGCAGATGTTATTTTAACATTGTTTTTAGAAACATCGGTGACAGTAATTTCTTTATAAATATTATTAACGAAGAGTTTATCACCAACTTTTACAGTACCTTTAACAATCTTAGTTCTAATAATTGTACTACCCCCTACTTTAAATACATCTTTAATACCACAATAGAATGGAGAAGCATCTAAAACAACTAATTCAAAACTATCTTTTCCTTCGATAGCAACTTGATAATTAGCATTATAATTAATTGATCCGGAAAAGCGAATAAATAATTCACTAGTAGGAATGCTAGCTCTACCTACAACATTATATTTAGCAGCAACACAGAATGATATACTATTAGTATCAATTGTACCAGTTGTAATTTCCAAATAATTAGCAACAGGATTTTCTACATAATTTATTGTATAAGGACCATCTGATATATAAATAGTATCCTTATTAATAGTATACTCGCCATAAGTAGAAGCTTCTAACCATTCATCAGTGCTTTTTAATTTAGCAACATATTCATAAGTTCCAGCATTAAGAGGGACATTATTAGTGAATAAATTATCACCTTTTTTTCTATATTCAACAGTTAAGCCACCTATATTATTAGTCATAGTGAGATAAGGGTCCACAGGTTGAGGATTTCCATTATAAGTTAATTCAGGAATATTAGCTTTAATTTCTCTATTTTTAGGAGCAAGCTTACTTCCTTCTATTGTTTTTTCTTCATGATATCCACAAACATCACAATCTCTTTGAATTACTTTATCAACACCATAATTAGCTTCCACTTTAGTAGTCCATTCACCACTATGGCTAGCTTCATCAATTTTCATTACATCATGAACTGGAGCTAATTCATTACAATTAGAAACATGCCAATGGCTATTTTCATCATGTACCCATTTAGAAGTATCATAACTATGTGTTGCTGTATCTTTAATAGTTCTAGTAGTTTTATAATTACAAATAGAACAAATACCTTCTTCTACTTTATCTTTATGAACTCCAGCAGGAGTTTTTTCAGTCCAATTAAAAGTATGATTAGCTACATCTTTCTTTTCAGTACATGATGAATCTTTACATTCGTGCCAGTGCTCTGTTTCATTATGAGTCCAAACATTAGAATAATCATGAACATGCGTAGATGTTTGTTGACTTGTACTTGTACTATTTTTATTACCACA
>CAKPJO010000145.1 GCA_934162685.1 uncultured Bacilli bacterium
TGTTGATGGAGAAATAGATGGACTAGTAGAAGTGGAAGGTGTTAATGCTCCACTTGTAGAATTAGAGACAGATCCATTGCTGGTGGTATTATTACAACTAGCAAGCGCAAATACACTAGATAATAATAAAATATAAGATATACTTTTTTTCATAATTGAACTCCTTTTGAACTATAAATTAATTGGTAGTTCAGTTTCATTAATGCTTTCATATGTAATAGTGGCTTTAGCATTAATGTTATTGATTGAATCGTAATATTCAAAATATAATGATTCAAATTTATTAGAAGAATTTAGTTTAATTTCTAAAAGTGTAATATAAGCAGAATAGTAACTTGCTTCTGTATAAGGAGCGATAAGTTTAATTACGCTTGATTCAAAACCTTCATTCAATGTGAATGTTTTTCCATCACTGCTTGCTTCAAATAAGTCAGCACTGAATGATCGATAGTTAGGATAAATTTCACTTTCATCGATAGAATCATCATCATAAACGGTGACCTTTTGTTCACCACTAGAAGAAGTAGTTACGGCAAATTCATAGAAATAGTTTCCTTCTCTTTTTACACCATAAGTTTTGTTACCAGAATCAACGGCATTAGAATAAACAGCATCCTTAGTAGCATAGAAGTAACCAACAGAGTTACCACTATTGGTGGTTAAAGATGTTTTAGCAGTAAAATTATGATTATTTAAATCACGATATAAATTGTATATAGCAGTTTCTAATGTATCATTGATTTCTTTATGCTCGAATGGCTTAACTTCAGGTATAGATGCTTCTTCATCCCAATTGAAAGTTAATTCAAAACGATAAGATGAATAAACACCACCTATAATAGTGGAATATGAATCAGTATAGATTGTGATTTTATCAAATTTTCCATCTTTTACTGATAATAATGCTTTTTTGGCAGTAATTGTTTGTAATACTAATCCAGTGGAGAAAGTAGAACTAATTTGTGGCTTGATTAAATATTCACCATTGATTTTTACTAAATCAGAATAGGCTAAGTTTTTAAACGGAGATGCAAAGTATTCACTGAATTTTACATTGTTTGTTGTTCTTGTACTTACTGGTACATCTTCAACAGTATTTTGCAATGTTAATTGTCTTTGATAAGCAAATCCATCATCTTTAGCAAAATAAACATTAGTATAAGGATCATCATAAGTTACATCATCAATTTCGTAGTGATACACAGTATTGTTGTATACAACTTTTTCATTAAAAATATTATGTAAGTCAAAACTTTCAATATCAACTGGCTCATTACCATCATTATAGGTAGAATATACCGCGCCTTGAACACCAAAGTAGTGTTCTTTACTATAATTCAAAGCATCCACCAAACTATTCCCACTAGAAGTAGAGGTTGAAGTAGATGGTTCGTTATTAGAAGTAGAAGGAATTGATATTTGTGAATCACATCCAACTAATAATAAAGTCATTAAAGAAACAGATAAAAATAAATTCTTTTTCATTTTATTTCACCTCAACTGGTAATTTTGTTGTTCCAACATCTTTGAAAGAATAAGTAAATGTATCTTCGTAACCATTATACATATCTCTACCAACGAATCCCCAGGAAGTAATGTGTCCATCAGTTAAATTGAAGAATACTTTACTTGCTATGTAATAAGGATCTTGGCTATCATAGAATGGAGTAACAAGACGTCTAATATCATCAACGACATCGTTATTAGTGGTGTAGAATGTATCTTTATTTTGTAAGAAGAATTCACTAGCAAATCCTAAGAAGTTAGGTTCTAGGTCTTGTCTTTCATGGCAATAATCAGTACTATTCTCATTGTAATAGAAAATACCATCGCCAACTTGGCTTAAGTCACCACTTACATAATGTTTAAAACGATAATATTTTCCATCTTCTTTCAAAGCATAACCGATTTTATAATTGTCAAGAGCGGCTTTGAAATCACTATAGAAGCCATTTTCAGTAGCGTAGTTATCATATTCCATTCCAAATTCGCCACCGCTTTCTTCGTCTATAGCATTAATGGTATAGTTTTTGCCATTAATAGTTTGTTGTAGCTCTGTTAATGCCGTTGTTAATGTATCATGTTCAGGGCGGTGATCTTTTGTTTTTAGTTCTGCTAATGTAATTTCTCCTGGACATATAACGCTAAATGTACAATCAAGGAAGAAGTCAGCAGGGTCTAGGTAATTGTCACTTCTTGGAGCAGTGGTAATAATAATATCATTGAACTTACTGTTGCTTAATGAAATAGAGACAGAACTTATTTCAAAATCATAGAAATGGAATCTTGTTGTACTTGATAAAGAAATCAATCCGTTAAAGTTAGAAACTTTACTATCATCTAAGTAATATCTATCTTCGATGATTGAAAAGTCGTCAGCTGTTATACCTTTAAATGGATTTAAACAATAAGTATCATAATCCATAACGTCATCAGTAATAGGATTAATAAATTGATAAGATTGAATTTGGTTAAGAACGTTTAATTTTTTATAAGAGATTTTATTATCGTTATCTTTTACAAAGTCGTAGTCCATTACAATAGAATCACCAGTGCTATCTTGGTAAGTTTTATTGAATTCCATAAATGTGTCAGCGATTGTAATATCAACATCACCTTCATTAGAGTTATCAGCGTCTTCAACGTAAATAGATGTAAGTGATCCATTGAAGTTAACAGATGTTTGAGCTTTTGTTAATGCCACTGATAATTTTTCTTTGTCAACAATAGGAGCGCTAGTGCTATTAGAAGTACTTGAATTCGAAGAATTATCACTTGTACTTGTTCCTGATGATGATATCTCGTTACATGAGACTAATAATGTAGTTAGAATGCCTAACATAAAAAGAAGATTGCTTTTTTTCATAATTTATCCCTTTCTTTAGAACAATATTGTTCTAGCATCTTTTGGAATAATAATACCATCATATTCAATTTGTGTAAATATAATGTAAAAATCACGAAATTTGAAATCGGTTACATTATTGAATAAAGATTAGTTATTTGTTATATGTTTTTTTAAATTAAAGGAATAAATGTTATTTAAAAAACTTTTGTGATTCAAGACTCTACAACTTGCGCCTATGTTTGTTTAAAATGCAAAAAAGTGCGATGAGATCGTATTAATTTAAATTTTTAATATTCCTTGAAAAAAGTAAAAAATGGTATCAAAACGTAGCAAAGTTGTAACTTGAAAAATAAAAAAAGCCCGATGTAATCGGACTTTTTTGATAATTTTGGTGCAGGAAATGAGACTCGAACTCACACGGGAATGCCCATACGCCCCTCAAACGTACGCGTCTACCGATTCCGCCATTCCTGCGGTGAAATTATTATAACATTTTTTAATTGCTTTTCAATGATTATTTAAAATAACGAAAGTATATTTAAGCAAAATTATTTTTTGTTATAACGGTTTATTATCACTTCATATTGTTGATAAGTATTTTTAGCCATTACTTCAAAAGAAATAGGAATTGTTTTTGAAGCACATTCACCGATTTCTTTCATTTGTTCTTTATCTTTAAAAATATCAATAATTTTATCTTTCATTTCATTGATAGTATCTTTAGCTAAATAACCATTTTTACCATCTATAAATGGCTCAGCAACACTTGAATTAAGTGTTAATAGACAAGGTGTTTTCATTATGCATGCTTCACGAACAGCAATAGAAGCATTATCATAAGTAGAAGGAAAAAAGAACAAGTCACTAGCAGCATAAACACCGCTTAATAAAGAAACGTCGCTTATTTTGCCTAAGAAATGGACATTATTTTCTAGATTGTTTTTTTTAACGAATGAGCGCATATCTTGTTCATCTAAGCCTTCACCAACAAAATACATATTGTATGTAGGGTCGATGCCAACTAGTTCTTTTACGACCTTAAGAACTAATTTTAAATTTTTGACATAACGCAATTGACCGACATATAATAAATTTTTACTATTGGTATTAATATTAAATATTTTTATTGCATTTTGCTTTA
>CAKPJO010000146.1 GCA_934162685.1 uncultured Bacilli bacterium
AGCCACTAGATCCTAAGTCTAGCGCGTCTGCCAGTTCCGCCACACGCCCTTAAAAATAAAAAGTGTAATCGTTTCAAGAAAACAAGTACACGCTTTTAACAAGATGGTGCCGTCTATCGGAATCGAACCAACAACCTACTGATTACAAATCAGTTGCTCTGCCAATTGAGCTAAGACGGCGTGTTTTATGGTGGACGCTACAGGGATCGAACCTGCGACCTCTTCCGTGTGAAGGAAACGCTCTCCCAACTGAGCTAAGTGTCCTTGTTTTCCCTTAGCGCTTAATTATATTAACAAATTCATAAAATAATATCAAGTACTAAATGCGAAAAAGTGCATTTTTCTTAAACTCACTACCTATTAAAATTATAAAAGAGCCGTTTATAGGCTCCATTTATACTTTTAAATCTCCATCTTTTATTAAATTTAATTTTCTAAACAATAAGTCAATTAAAAATACCAAAATCAATGGTGCAACAATTTCTAATACAACAATTGAGACCCAAGTTTGCCAATTAGACACTCCCATTGTGGATAAGGTTCCAATTTGTCCGACTAGTCCCGCAGTTCCCATTCCTGCTGAAGAACCAAAACATTCAGTTTTTACTAAGCAAGTTGCAATCGGTCCAAGAATAGCACTAGCAATAATAGTAGGAAGCCATATAATCGGTTTTTTCAAAATATTTTTAAATTGAAGCATTGATGTTCCGACACCAATTGATAATACCATTCCAATATTGTTATCTTTTCTAGATTGGATTGCAAAACCCACCATTTGTGTACAACATCCCACAATTGCCGCTCCAGAAGCAATAGCTAGGCCACTACCTGGCACGCAATCTTCGCCAACAAATATCATTGCTGCAATTGCCGCACTTGAAATAGGAGCGGTTAATGCCATACCCATTAATACCGCAACAACAACGCCCATAATAAATGGTTGAGCAAGTGTTGCATTACCTATTAACCATTGGATACCATATGTCACATAAATTACTGGATATCTTAGGCCCATTGCTAAAACTGTAGCAACTATAACACCAAATAAAGGTACAAGTAAAATATCAACCGCCGTTTTCTTTCTTAAAACCAGTTTCATTAGTAAAGCCACTAAAATACAAACAAAATAAATTGTTAATGGATCACCTATTTTAAAACCATTACTAATAGTTTGATTGGTAACAAATTTAGTAGTAAGTGATAAATATGCAGCAATTTCTCCGCTAGCGGCCATAACAATAGTTTTTAATGAATCAAATTTTAGTGCAAAAGCAATTCCAATTCCAATACCAGCACCAGTAAGAATTTGTAAGCATTTAGCCACACCATCATTAACACCATTTCCTAAAATCTGATAAACAAATTGACAAAAGCCATTATTTCCATAATTAAATAAAGTGCCAATTGTACCAATAATAGTTCCAATAATTAAAGTGGCAAATAGTCCATATGCCATTCCATTAGTGGTTGATATCAAAAATTGATATGCGGTTTTTAATTTCTCTTTCATAAAATCACCTTCAAAAAATCCATAGAAAGCATACCATTTTTATTAGCAAAACGCCACTGTTTTTTATATTTTCTTTCCTAATAAATAATTATCCATACCTTCATAAATAGTTTTAGCAATTTTATGCTGATAATCTTCTTTTAATAGCAGTGTTCTTTCTTTTTCATTAGATAAAAATCCACATTCAATCAATACGCCTGGTACATTACTTTTTCTAAACAAATAAAAATCTTCTGCATGAATTGGTTTATCAACACCACTCATTTTATTTAAATACCCTGCAATTTCCATCGCAATTTCCTTGGATGCCTCATTGTTTTTAGCATAATACACCATTGGTCCATGAACATTTGTATTTGAAGGATAGGAATTTAAATGTAAAGAAATAAAATAATCTGCTCCAGAATTATTAATATATTCAACTCGTTTTTTTAAATCTTCTCTTTTGCGATTGGTAGCTATATCCGAAGATAAATCATAATCGTTAACTCTTGTTAAAGATGCAACCGCTCCATCTTCAATACATATGTTCATTAATTTTGTGGCAATACTAAGATTAATTTCATCTTCTAGTACGCCTTCATAACATGTGCCATTATCTTTCCCACCATGCCCTGGATCAATTACAATATTTACTCCAAACAAAGAAACATGTTTATTATTAATAGTATTATTATCCGTTTTAACAAAAGTTATAAGCAATAAACCTATTATTAAATAGTAAAGTATTTTCATCATATCACCTATAAAAAGATATGAAAAAAGCATAAAAAAAAGTCCAGCCAATAATTGACTGAACTTTGAGTCCACAAAATTTTATCTCTTTGAGAATTGTGGTGCACGACGTGCAGCTTTAAGACCGTATTTCTTACGTTCCTTAGCACGTGCATTACGAGTTAACATTCCAGCAACTTTTAATGTTCCACGAACATCGCCAGTTTCAAGTAATGCTCTAGCAATACCTAATCTAATTGCACCAGCTTGTCCTGTAAAGCCACCACCATTAACGTTACAGACAACATCGAATTTGTCTGCATTATTTGTTAATTCTAATGGTTGTTTTAAGTCCATAACTAATGTTGCATAAGGCATGTACTCATTAACATCACGACCATTAACTGTGAGTGAACCTTTTCCAGGAACTAAATAGACACGTGCAACAGAGCTTTTTCTACGACCTGTACCGTAATAACGGACTTCTTTGTTCTTTTTTGCCATCTCTTTTTACCTCCTAGCGTTTGAATTCAAGCACTTCTGGTTTTTGTGCTTCGTGTTTGTGATCTGGTCCTTCGTAAACGAATAACTTTGTGTAGATTTGTCTTCCAAGACGTCCTTTAGGTAACATACCCCAGACAGCTCTTTCAACCATTTCTACTGGATATTCTTTTAACATTGTTCCAGCAGTACGAGTTCTCAATCCACCAGCGTATTGACTTACGTTGTAGTACTTTTTATTGTGGATTTTGTCGCCTGTTAACATAACTTTTTCAGCGTTAACGACGATAACATAGTCTCCGCAGTCGACGTTTGGAGTATAGATAGGTTTGTTTTTACCCATTAATACTACTGCGACTTCCGAAGCTAGACGGCCTAATGGTTTGTCTGTCGCATCGATGACTAACCATTTACGATTAATTTCATTTGGTTTTGCAATTGTTGTTTGACGTTGCATAATTAATCCTCCCTTACCAAATTGTTTGTCTTACCGGGACTACAATCAGGCTTTTGTGCCACTTAAAATAATATATATATTATTTGCCAAAGTCAAGCAATTTTTTCACTAAATATTCGCTCATAACCGTTTTATTGTAATTAGTATAATTTTATTTTTGCAATTTTCTTTTCACTCTATAATATTTATCAATGCTTATATTTAACTTTTTAGCCGCTTCGCGTGGAGTTAATTCTCCTTTTTTTACTTCTGATAAAACATCTAAAAATTCAAGTTCATTAACGTGTATTGGTTTTCTTCCTTTATAGCATCCTAATTCCCTAGCTTTTTTAATTCCTTCTGTTTGCTTTTCTTTATTTGCTTCATACGATCTAGAATATAGTCCCATAAGTACATCATGAAAACTTTTTCGATTCGAATCATTTATTAATTGCCCGTTAAAAACAACATCATTTCCTAAACAAATATTTTTCAAAATATCTTTTATGAGTGCAGCATTCGTTTCATTATTTGTATAGTTATCAAATGATATTACCTTTTTATCTTCATAAGGCAAGACAAATAAATTATCACCAGAATATTGTTCTTTACATCTAATAAGATATAAAATTGGATCCATATAATCCATATTTACTCTTTCTAGTAATTCAAAATAATCTTCTCTATTAGGCGAAGGCACTCTTTCACTAATAAAAACAGGTGTCATATTTTTTCTAATATACTTTTCTTTTTTTAAATCTAAATTAAGTCCAGGAATTCCTTGAAAATAATATGATGACATTAAAGACATAACGCAATAATTT
>CAKPJO010000147.1 GCA_934162685.1 uncultured Bacilli bacterium
TGCTTAATCAGTGTAAAAGTTTTCTGTATGATATAAGGAATGTTGAATTTTGTCTTAGTACAGCAGAAAATCTATCAAATATAGAAGAGCAAGCCGACGTTATTTTTGTTGCACAAGCATTCAATTTATTAAATCACGATCAAGTTAAATCTTCATTTAGAAAAAAACTAAAAAAAGACGGACTTGTAGTTCTTTCATGGAACAGTAAAATAGATCATTCACTTTTCAGAGAATTATCAAAAGTATCTGAACAATACTGCCCTACATATAAAAATAAATTTTATAAATATAAATATGAAGCCAATACTTTTAACTATTTTTTTAAAAAGAAGCCAAAGTTTTATAGATTTTTATCTGATATTCCATTTTTTATTGATAAAGAAACCTTTTTATCAAGATGTCTGAGTACTTCTTACGCTCTTGCAAAATGGCATGCAAACTTTTCAAATTATCTTAAAGCGCTTGAAGAAATTTTTAACAAGCACCAAAACGCTGAAAAAATATTCTATCCTCTAGAAACGATAGTTTATATTGGAGAAATTTAAATGAAAGAAATAATATTGAACCCGACAGAAAATCTATATCCTTTTTTCCCAGATTTGCATAAAGTAAAAGGACTTTATATCCCACAGACTACTCGAGATAAAGATGCAAGCGTGATCTTTGCCGGGCGCGATGAATACACAAGACAAATTAATAAAATTTACGAGAGTTGGAATAAAAAGCTTAATTCTGGAAATATAACAATTTCTCTTTTCTCAGGTCTTCATGCAAGTATTATACTTTTTATGTCAATTGGAACAATAAATAGCAAAGTGATTATCTTATCGCCCGAAACTGGTGGTCATTTCGCAACGAAAAATATATTAAGCAGACTCGGTTACAATGTATTTCAATTCCCCATAGACTATAAAAATAACTGTATTGATATAGATAAATCAATAGCTCTCGCAAATAATATAAATCCAGAGTTTGTATTTATAGCAAGAAGTAATTCTATGCAATATGAAGATTTCTCTTGGCTAAATAAAATCAAGTGCAATCCTCTTAAAATTTTTGATGCATCACAATATTTGACGGGAATTTTGACTGGGAAATACATGTCCCCTTATTCGATGGGATTTGAAATTATCATTACCTCTTTACATAAAGATTTTCCCGGAACTCAGCAAGCTTTGTGTGCTTTTTCAAAACGAGCCACAAATAATGGACTTGACAAAATAGTCATGAAAGAATTTTCTAAATATATTTCTAGTATTCATCCACTGGAAATATTTAGCTCTGATTATTACATTAATAATTTTGAAAAACTTTTAAAATATGAGGAGAAAAAAACTGAAAACGCTAAGGCATTATATAACGCGCTCAAAGAACAAGGGCTTTTCCTCCATGATAAAACATTCGATAACACAACGACTCAACAGATTTGGGTGAAATGTGCATCCAAGGATGCAGCTTATATAATGTTTAAACAGCTTGAAAGTTTGGGAATTATGCTAAATTATATGGAATTACCCTATAGATTAGGATATGGGCTAAGAATTGGAACAGGTGCGGCGACATTACAAGGCCTAGAACCTCAAAACTGTAGAGAATTAGCATCATACATACAAAAATGCAATGAAACACTAGACGGCTTCTCTCTCCAATGTTTACGTGAAGATGTACAAGCTTTTTTAAGTGAATTTATAAAAGAATAATAGGATAAAATTTAAGCATATCCCAACAATCTTTATAACTAAGCGATTTCTTGTCCGAGTCGTTTTTCTCCATAAGTGGTGCTAATTGAGTCATAATATACTTTTCAATCCCATATAAATCGGTAAAATCAATGTGACGAAGTATTGTTTCCAATTCTTTATTGATCCCGTTAATATTTGTCTCTTTTAAAAACAACTTGATGATATTTAAATAACAGAGAAGTAGTTTGAAACGGTTTTTACTGTAATTTGAAAAATTATCAAAGCCAAAGCTTAATATTTCTTCTTTATATAATTTTATTATTTTCTCTATTATAGATTTTAATTCATTGTCGTTTTTTTTAAGCGTAGATGCAGTTAAAAAATCTGTTTCCATTTCCATTTCTTGCATAATAGCTGCACTTTTGCAGTTGATATCGAAAAATTGTAATATATATAATTTCAACCGCAAAGCAATGCCGTATGCTTTGAATACTTCAAAGTCGCTGCATAGATAAAAATTTTTAATTTCTTCATCTAAATCTTCATAATCAGTCTTTTCCTCATGGTTCATCATTCTTATGGCACAAATTCGGGTTTTTGTCGTTTTTTCTGATTTATCCTGAGATGCATTGAAATCTACGCAACAGTTCTGATAAACAGTTAGTGCAAATCTCGATAATTGAGTTATATTACATAAAGTTTGGTTATAGCCGTTTTCATATAAAAAACTTTGTATTATAGAAGGTAACGGTTTGGAGTGAAAATATAAAAACGGCAAACAATAGTTCATAATTAAATCTCCTATCGCCATTCGTCGCATATGACTTGAATAGCATGTCAGATCGTCAATCATCTGAGAGTCTCGTACCGTGTTTAACATTTTATAACATACATCTCCACAATCATTATTTGAAAAATTTTCCAACACCGAGAGATAAGTCGAGTTTGAATAGTCGCTGTAAGCTCTTCTTAAATTATGGAGATAACTATAGTTTCTATTATTCTCCGGATAGTTTTTTTTATAGTTTGTTATCCAATTGAAGTAATTATTTGGAGAAAAAATGCCTTCTTCTAGGTTTATATGAAGTTCCCAATATTCATACATTTCAAGATCTTGCATAGAAATACTCGAGGATAATGACTTAATATTGTTTACAACTTTTAAAATGGTTTTTCTGTTTTCGCTTTTTCCGTGTGTATTTTCAAATAGAACGAAGGCAAATTTATTAAAAAGTTTTATATCTTCGCATGAACCAACGTTAAAAGTCAAAACACCATTTTCATTGACACTTAATGGAAGCCCTTTAACTTGGCTTAATAGTTTATTCGTATTTTCAATGTCACCACATCTCTCATTAATAATTGCACGATATATGATTTGACTATTATTTTGGGGAGAGTCAGGGAATAAAATTATTCTTTGATGAGCGGCATTAAAGCAATCCTTATCAAGTAATCTATCAATTGATTTTTCCGTTTTCTCATCAAAGCAATTGATTAATGCAGAGAGTTCAAGATGTGCGCAAATCATTTCTTCTTTTTCATATAAATAGTTCCGCAATTTTCGCAATAAGTTATTATCCAAACTATTGAAATAAATATCTTTAGAATTACTGCAGCGCAAAAAATTCGAAACTTTTATTCTATTCAATTTATATGCCTTTTTATCTGATACTTTAAATCTTCTACCAAACAATTTTTTCTTCTTTGCAAAAGAAAGGACTTTTAGTCTTTCATTAAGTGTAAATAAAAATTTTAAGGCGGAACAAGGAATAAATCCAAATATTTCGTCCAAGATTATCAACGAAATGATTGTTGGATTAAAATTTGTGAAAACATCAGTAGCACTTAAGGATATATTATAGTAATTTAAAGCAGGATTGATTAAAAAGACATTTTCGTCAATTAGTTTATAGATACTATTTGCGAGAGTATATTCACTTTTTAAGTTTTCCTGTATCATCATTTGATCACTATAGGGTAAATAATTCATATTCGCTATTATAATAACATCTGAAATTTGTTCTGCATTTTTATAAGCTTCAAGCATTTCTCGGCAAGTTATATTTCCTGATGCAATAGAAAAATCATAAAGTAAAATATGTTTTATTTTCTTTTTGCTGATATCATTTTCTAAATCATCGACCAAATTCCAAATTCCGTAAAGCTGTTGGTAAACTCCATATATAAGATCTAAATAGTTAATTTTATATGGAGCCAGTATATCGTAAAATTTTGAAGTATTGTCACTGGTTTTCTCGATATGTGAAATTATAGTATTTGCAAGTTTAAAAGTATT
>CAKPJO010000148.1 GCA_934162685.1 uncultured Bacilli bacterium
AAGTAAAGCATTTAATAAAACAAATATTTTTTTATCTTTTGCATGTTTTTTTATGAATTGATAAGAAAAATAATTACTAGAAAAGAAAGTAAATTCCTTATAACCTATAACATAGCCATATGCTTTATTATTAAAGTCTTTATAAGATTTTACATTAATTAATAATTTTGGCTTTCTTTTAAAAGATATTGAAAATCCTAGTGTTCTTAAGTCTTTATAAAAATTAGGATATGATTTTTTAATCGCCTCATAACCATTAATTTCTATTTTATGAAAAGAGGCTAAAATCGAACTAGCCATAATAAGACGATGATCGTTATGTGTATTAATAAATAGGTCATCATGAAATTTAGTTGGGAAAATAGTTAGATTATCATCAATTAGTTCATATTTAGCATTAATAGTATCTAAAATTTCTAATATAGCGTTCAAACGATCAGATTCTTTATATTTTAAACGCGAAACATTTTGAAAATGTGATGTTTTTGTTAAAGTTAATGCATAAATAAATAAAGATGGCGCTAAATCGATACACTCATTAATATCAATATCTAGGCAATCAATATCACTTTTGTTAACAATTAAATTATTATCTTCATATCTTATTTTAGCGCCTTTATTAATTAAATAATCAATTACTTTTTTATCTCCTTGCTTACTAATCGGATTTAAGTTTTTAAGTGTTAACGGCCCATTATTTAAAGCAATACATACTAAAGGAATAATTGAAGAATAATCACCTTCACTAATAAAAGTGCTAGAGGCATGATAATTTTGATTACCTTTAATAACAAAATTACCCGCAATTTCAATATTAAATTGTTTTAAAACATCTAAAGTAATATCAATATAACTATTAGATCCATTATTAGTAAAATGTAAAGAAGTATCAAACTTTAATAGTGGTAAAGCCATTAATAAACCAGAAACAAATTGTGATGATTTACTAGCATCTACATAAATGTCTTTATTTTTAATTTTTCCTTTGATAATAAGTTTATTTTTAACTTTAATACAAGAAATATTATTACTTTTAAATAAATCATCATAGCCATCAAGTGGGCGATTAACTAAACTATCACCTAATAAATAAGTAATAGATTTGTTAGGAAATTTCACTAATAAGATTGGTATTAATAAGCGTAACAATGTTGCGGATTCTTGAACTGGTATAATTAACTTATCATTTATTTTATTAGTGGTTTTAATAACTAAATTATCATCACGGTTTATTATTGAAGTACCAAGACATTTAAGTGCTTTAATAGTGGCCAATACATCATTAGAATAACTAACATTATGAATTGTTACTTCTTTATTACTAAGATAAGCGCATAGCAAAAGACGAATAGTGTAACTTTTTGATGAAGTTACATTAATATTAGTTTCGTTAAATTTTTTGATATTTAAAATCATATTCATCTACATGTTCCTACTTTTTTTAACAAATCACTTAATTGCTCTAGAGATATACATTGCTTAGCATCAGAAATTGCCTTGTTAGGATCTAAGTCGCATTCAACTATTAAGCCATCCGCACCCGCTACTAAAGAGGCAATTGCTAAAGAATTAACTAAGGTACGATGTCCTGAAGCATGGGATGGATCACTAATAACTGGTAAGTGTGTTAAGAGTTTTAAAACAGGAATTGCTGAAATATCTAATGTATTACGAGTATAACTTAATGGTGTACGTATTCCGCGTTCACATAAAATTACCTTTTCGTTTCCATTTAGCATAATATATTCCGCTGCGCATAGTAATTCTTCAATGGAATTATTGAAGCCTCTTTTTAAAAGAATAGGTTTATTACTCTTTCCTAAGGCTTTTAATAATTCGAAATTTTGCATGTTACGCGCTCCAACTTGAATAATGTCAACAGATTCTTCAAATAAAGGAAGATATTTAGCGTCAGTTATTTCACTAACAATACTAACACCATATAATTCACGTGCCTTCTTTAATATTTTTAGTCCTTCTATTCCGATTCCTTGATAAGAATATGGATTAGTACGTGGCTTTAAAACACCAGCACGAATAATGTTAATCCCAAATTCTTTTAAAGACTTTACTAAAGTTAAAAATGATTCTTCATCTTTAATAGCGCAAGGTCCCGCTATTACGATTTTATCTTTTCCACCAATCAAACAATTATTAACATTAATAATTGTATCTTCCTCTTTATGAACACGAGTCACTAATTTAAGATTCAAACTAGACTCAACGTTATAATAATCATCTTTTGAAAGTAACTTAGAAAAAGAAAGGTAATCTAAATCATCTATTAATAAAACTAATTCTTCATTAATAGTTTGTATTTCAAATTTTATATTGTTACTATTTAAAATATTTTTTATTTCATCAATTTTTTCTTTTTTTATACTTACTTTCATTTACTTCACCTATTTCAATAATTCATCTATAGCCATTAAATAGCCATCAAATCCATGTCCCATGATTACTTTTAAAGCCGCTAAAGCGGTAATGGATTTTTTACGAAATTCTTCACGTTTAGTAATATCACTAATATGAACTTCAATAATTGGAACATTTAGTATTTTTAGCGCATCTAAAATTGCAATTGAATAATGAGAATACGCTCCAGGATTAATAATAAGTCCATCATACTTATTACCCATCTTTTGGATTTTAGTGACAATTGCGCCTTCGTAGTTAGAAATAAAATATTCGACATACACATGCTTAGTTTTAGCATATTGAGATATTTTCTTTTTTAAATCTTTATATGTGTTATTACCATAAATACTAGTTTCACGAATTCCAAGCATGTTTAAGTTAACGCCATTAATCACTAATATTTTTTTCATATATACTAATAATCTCCTTAGAAGCATCTAGTAATGTTTCGTTATTACTTATTTCGTAATCTTTATATTTCGCATATAAACTTTTTCGTTTTTGATATAAAATATCAAAAGCCTTACTATTTTGACATAATGGACGAGAATTATCAAATGTTATTAACTCCTTTTTACGGTTAATAGCAAAAATAATTCCGTTACTTTTTAAGATTTCCATATTTTTCTTATTAGTGATAACGCCTCCGCCTGTTGATATAATTGTGCCAGTTAAACCATCACATTTTTTAATAATGTTTCGTTCTAACTTTCTAAAAGTTTCAACACCATTTTCATTAATAATGTCTTCTACTGATTTATTTAAAGAACTTTCAATAATCTCATCAACATCAATTAAAGGGCGATTTAGCATCTTAGCAAGATTTTTTCCTATCTCACTTTTACCAGCATAAGGCATACCAATAAGAACAATGTTTTTCTTACTATTAATCTTCTTTTTTACTTCATCATTAATAGTTGTAGATATTTCTTTTTCAAAAAATAGTTCTTCACTAATTCTTGCTTGTTCAATTAGCATATCAAGTCCATTGATGGATTTAATATTTAACTCATTAGCCTTTTGCATTAATCTTGTGTTAAAGGGATTATAATTTAAGTCAATAACCGCTTCTAATTTTTTTAATTTAGTTAAGTCCACTAAAACTTTTTTATTTTCTAGTGGTCTTTGTCCAACTGGAGTGGCATTAAATAATATATCAACATCGTGATTATATAAATCATCATAAGAAATAATATGTTCATCACATTTATTTCTACTTACATAAATTATATTATTTGCCTTTAAGTCGCTAGCAAGTGTATAAATCATTTTAGCGCTTCCGCCTGTGCCTAAAATAGCAACATTTTTATTTGTTAAATCAATATTATTCTTAGTCAATAAATATTTAAGTCCTAAATAATCACTATTATAACCAATTAATTTGCCGTTTTTATTAACCACAATGTTAATAGCGTTAATGCGCTTTGCTAATTCATCTAACTCATCAACGTAAGTAAGCGCTAGTTCTTTATAAGGTTTAGTAATATTTATACCTTTAAACAACTTTTTTTCAAATATTTTTATAACTTCATCTTTGTTTACTGAAACTAATTCATAT
>CAKPJO010000149.1 GCA_934162685.1 uncultured Bacilli bacterium
CTTCCGTGTTACAATTAATATTACATATTCAATGTACTTTGAATCTATTATTGTTCACTTTGCAAAATAGTTATAACTAGCATCAAAACAAGATTATATAGGATACGATTAACTTCGTATCCTTTTTCTTTTATTTAAACCTTAAATTGTTTATAATATTTCTTAAGAAGGTGAGTATTATATGGATTTAAAAAAATATATTTATGAAATTAAAGACTTTCCTAAAGCAGGAGTGGATTTTAAAGATATTACTCCATTAATTAAAGATGGAAAAGCTTATCAATATGTCGTTAAAGAAATAGCTAATTTTGCTAAAGAATGTGGAGCGCATGTTATTGCTTCTCCTGAATCTCGTGGATTCTTATTTGGTTGCCCAGTTGCAACTGAATTAGGAATTGGTTTTATTCCATTTAGAAAACCTAATAAGTTACCTAGAAGAACCATGTCTGTTTGCTATGGACTTGAATATGGTAACGATGTACTTCAAGTCCATATTGATGATATTAAAAGAGGAGATAAAATCTTCTTAGTAGATGATTTATTAGCTTCTGGAGGCACACTTGAAGCATGTATTAAATTATTAGAAGAACTAGGCGCGGAAGTTGTTGGCATTTGTTTCGTTGCAGAAATTGCTAAATTAGGCGGAAGAGAACGTTTAAAGAATTATAATGTTAAATCAATAGTTACTTATTAATGAGGTGATATTATGGATAATCAAGTTCATCATACTTTTGATCAAGTAAAAGAATTATATTGTCAATATATTAAAAATGAAGATGACCGAAAAAAAATCGAAGAAGCTTATGATATTGTAAGAGTGCAACATGACGGTCAATTACGTAAATCAGGTGAACCTTATATTAATCATTTAATAGAAGTTGCCTATATTTTATCGTCCCTTCATGCTGGACCGGCAACTATTATTGGAGGCTTACTCCATGATGTGGTTGAAGATACTGATTACCCATTAAGTGAAATAGAAAAAAGATTTGGTAAAGATGTTTGTTTTTTAGTAGATTCGGTTACTAAAATTCAAAGAATGAAATTATCCAAAAAATATAGTGAAAATTTTGAAGCGGAAGACCATAAAAAGATATTCTTAGGCATGGCAAAAGATATTCGCGTTATTATTATCAAATTAGCGGATCGTCTCCATAATATGCGCACTTTAGAATATTTATCTAAAGACCGTCAATTAGCATTATCTAAAGAAACTCTTGAGGTATTCGCGCCTATTGCTCACCGCCTAGGTATGAATACTATTCAAAGAGAATTAGAAGATATATGTTTATCTTATTTAGAGCCGGAAAAATATCAAGAAATTAAAGCATTAATTGCCTCAAGAATTAAAAACAGAGAAGAAAATCTTATTCAATTAAAGAAACGTATCGCGGATATGTTATATGAAAAAAATATTCCCGTGTTAGAAATTGAATCTAGATATAAATCTATTTATTCAGTCTACAAAAAGATGTATGAAAAGGGCCGTAGTTTTGATGAAATTTATGATATCATGGCTTTAAGAATTATTACTAAAACCGAAATAAATTGTTATGAAATTTTAGGATTTATTCACCAATTATATAAGCCAGTTGTTGGTCGCTTTAAAGATTATATTGCTATGCCTAAACCAAATATGTATCAATCGCTTCATACCACGATTGTAACTGGCGAAGGCTTATTCTTTGAAATCCAAATTCGAACTAAAGAAATGGATGAAATCGCGGAAGATGGTATCGCCGCGCACTGGAGGTATAAAGAAAATAGTAATTATAACCCGCAAAAAGAACAAAAAGAAATCGCGGAAAAATTACATTGGTTTAAAGATTTCGTGTCTATGTCAAGTGAAATGTCTGATGATGCAAAAGCATATATGGATTCCTTAACCCATGATATTTTTGATGCAAATGTCTATGTATTTACTCCAAAAGGGAAGGTAATTGATTTACCTAATGGCTCAACACCTTTAGATTTTGCCTATCGTATTCACACTAATGTTGGTGATACAACAGTCGGAGCACTAGTAAATAATGTTTTAGTACCTTTAGGAACCATTTTAAAAACTGGTGATATGGTGGAAATTAAAACATCCAAAACTTCACCTGGGCCTAATGAAGGCTGGTTAAAATTAGTTTATACGACATCAGCCAAAAACCATATTCGTAAATTCTTAAAAGAGAAAAATGCTGATGCGATGCGTGATGATAAGATTGCTAAAGGAAAAGTAGCTATATTCGATGCTTTTAGAGATCGTGGAATTGAAGAAAAAGAAGCACTTGAATTATTAAATACCCAAAAAGTTTTTAATAATTATGGAGTTGATTCTATTGATGATTTATTTATTGCTATTTCTAATCGTAATCCTGCCGCGGGTAATGTTATTGAATTTTTAAATATCAAAAAGAAAACAAATTTAGTATTTGCTAAGGCAAGAAATGATAAAGATAGCGATAATCCAATTTTAGTTAAAAATGCTGGTAAAGTTGCTATAAATTTAGGATCTTGTTGTACGCCAATTCCTGGTGATGATATTGTTGGTTACATCACCAAAGGAAAAGGAATTACCATTCATAGACGTGAATGTCCTAATATTAAAGATGGAAAACGCCTAGTGGAAGTGTTTTGGAATGAGAACTTAAAAGAACAAACATACCCCGTTGATATAGCAATGGAGTGTACGGACCGTAATAACTTATTAATGGATATTATGACGGCTTTCTCAATGCATAAAATTAGTGTTACTAATATATCCGCTAAAGCACATAAATCAACACTTACCGCGACAATAACAGCGACGATATTAGTCAAAAACTATAAGGAATATGAAAATATCAAAAATGTTTTATTAAACGTTAATGGCGTTTATGAAGTTAATAGGACCATTCATTAATAGGAAAAAAATTAAGAACAAACCTAAAAATTTGTTCTTTTTTATTAATTAGCCATTTTTTAATGAAAAAAGAAAGTAGTTTGATTGACTTTATAATATTTAAAATATTATAATTAATACGTCAAAGAAATAGATTAGTTTTATGATTTTATTTTAGAGAGAGCTCGCCTGGTGAAAGAACTTATAAAATCGAAAATGGACACTATGGAGACATTTTCTTGAATAAGTAGAGAAAACGTAAGCGGCGTTAACGCGATTAAGTGCATAGAAATATGAATTAAGGTGGTACCGCGTTAATAAACGTCCTTATGAATGGACGTTTTTATTTTTTTAAGGAGGAAAGTTATGGCCATTAATATTGTAAAAGGAACACATGATATCTATGATGATGAAGCTCGTGGATTTGACTACATAGAAATGGTATTAAAAGCAGTCGCAGAAATGTATGCTTTTAACCAGATTCGTACACCAATCATCGAACATACTGAATTATTTAATCGTTCTGTTGGTGAATCATCTGATATTGTAAGAAAAGAAATGTATACTTTCTTAGATAAAGGTGATCGTTCAATTACATTACGTCCTGAAGTCACTGCAGGAGTAATGCGTTCAATTGTATCTAACAAGTTATACGCAACAAAAGATTTACCAATTAAAGAATTTTATATTGGACCATGTTTTAGATATGAAAGACCTCAAGCAGGTCGATATCGTCAATTTAATCAATTTGGCGTTGAAAGCGTTGGGGTCACTAATGCTTATCAAGATCTTGAAGTTATTATGCTTGGTTATGATGCTTTAAGATTTTTAGGATTCAAAAACATTAAATTGAAAATTAATTCTTTGGGTGATCAAGAATCACGTGATAATTATAAAGAAGCATTAAAAGCATATTTTGCTAGTCACATTGATGAAATGTGTGAAGATTGTCAAGAGCGTTTTAAAATTAATCCATTAAGAATTTTAGATTGTAAGGTAGAAAGTGATCAAAAAATCGCTAATAATGCCCCTAAAATGCGTGATTATTTAAGTGAGAGTGCAAAAGAGCGCTTTAAAATTGTTACTGA
>CAKPJO010000150.1 GCA_934162685.1 uncultured Bacilli bacterium
GCTTATACAAGTGTTATTTCCATCTTTGGTGGAGGATCTAACGGCTTAGGCAACTTTGGTGGTAGTAGTGGTAAAGAATGGTTAACTGTTGTTGGTTATATTTATCAATTTGTTGATGGATCACAAAATGGTGGCTTAACTAAAGCAGCAGCAGGATCAGTTATATTACTTATTATAATTATGGCAATTACTGGCGTACAATTCTTAGTCAGTAAAAAGAGAGTTCATTATTAAGGAGGTAAAGTATGGTAGAACGTGATATGTACTTTGCTGATGAAAAAGCAAGAAAAAGATACCAAATAACGAATATTATTACAAAAATATTACTTTATACTTTCTTAACTATAATGGCAATATTTATGTTAATCCCATTTTATTGGATGATTAACACATCTTTAAAAAGTCGTGCAACAATGTTAGAAGAAAATTCTCGTGGCATGCCTTATTTCTTTGCTCCAAATCCAACATTAGATAATTTTAAAATTATTTTGATTGGTAGTTCTGGAAGATCTTCAGAATTCTTACAATATTTCTTAAATACATTAATTGTGGGTATTTGTAGTACAATAATTACTGTTGTTACAACAGTGCTTGCAGCTTTCGCTTTTGCGAGATTAGAGTTCAAATTAAAAGAACCAATATTTATGGTTTTATTAGCTACTATGATGATTCCTGGAGAAATGATGGTTATTACCAATTTCCAAACAATCATGGCTCTCAACTGGGATAATAAATATGTTGCATTAATATTGACACACGCAATTAGTGTATTCTATATATTCTACATGCGACAAACATTCCAACAAATACCAAATGAATTATATTTGGCAGCAAAGGTTGATGGCTATGGCGATTTTAAATATTTATGGAAAGTAATGATTCCAATTGCTATGCCAACAATTGTTACAATTATTATTTTATCAGTAATGGGATCTTGGAATGCTTATATTTGGCCAAACTTAGTTGCTTCTGGTACACATCCTTGGTTTGGCAATTCTATGAAACTCGTATCAAATGGTTTGATGGCAACATTCTCTAGTGAATTTAGTTCGCAAGATGAAGTAATGTTAGCTGGCTCATTTGTTGTTACGCTTCCTCTATTTATTTTCTTCTTATGTTTTAGAAAATATATTATGCGTGGCGTATCAAGAAGCGGTATCAAAGGTTAGTAGCGCGTTAAGCGTTTATATAAAGGAAGGAAAAAAATATGAAAAACAACTTTAAATTATTAAGTGTCATGTCAATGATTAGCGTTATGGCACTTGGAGTAACAGGATGTTCCAATGTTAAAAAAGGTAGTGTTGTTGAACCTAATGTTATTTCTATTAGCAAATTAAAAGAAAGGTATACAGAAAATAATCCAATTCAAATTAATTTCTGGACAGGATTTGGTAAAGATATTACTGAAGGATTAGATCAAATTATTGCTGATTTCGAAGCAAAATATCCTTACATCGATATTGTACATGAATCAAAAGGCGGATATTCAGGATTAACAAAAGCTATTAACTTAGCTATTACAACTAGAAAATATCCACAAGTTGCTCTTGGTTATCCAGATCACTTTGCCCAATATATCTATAATGGTATTCAATGTGATTTAAGTGGATACATCAATAGTAGTGATCCAGACTTGGCAATTGATATCAATGATTTCAATGCTGATTTCTTAAAAGAAAACTTAGAACTAGCTTATAAGAATGATGATACATCTACTCCGTATATAATGGGATTACCATTTAATAAATCAACAGAAGTAATGGTATATAACAAAACACTATTTGATTTTTACGGATTAACTGTTCCAACAACTTGGGATGAAGTAAAAACAGTCGCTGAACAATTCCAAACAAAATTAAATGCAAACATTGGCGGTAAAGCAAATGTTGGTTCTACATTTGGTAAGAAAATTTATGTTGTAGGAGATGACACATATTATTCTTATTCAGAAAACAGCAAGACTATTGTAGTGGATGCTCAAGGTAATGAAGTTGATACTTCTAAAAATAATCCTATCCAAGGAGTTGACGCTACATTTGATTTCTCAGGTGTGGCCGCAAAAGATTTCTACCCAATTGGCTATGATTCACAAGCTAACTTCTTTATTACATCATTAAGACAATTTGGTTCTGATTATACAAAGCGTGGTACAACAGTCGAATCTGGTTATGTTGCTTTTGATACTCCAGAAGCAAGAGAAATGATTAATTACTTCAAAGATATGAATGAAAAACATTATTTAGGTATTCCATATACTTGGGAAGAAGAATCATATTGTTCAAATCCATTTAAAGCATTAAAATTAGCAATGACAATTTCTTCATCTGCTGGTTTATCTTATAACATTGCAGCTGGTGCAAAATTCAAAATTGGTATTGCTCCAGTACCTTATAAGAGTGCTGATAAGAAATTCGTAATTTCTCAAGGTACTAACATTGCTATGTTAAAAGCAAATGAATACCAAAACTTAGCTTCTTGGTTATTTATTAAATATTTAACAACCGAAAAGAATGCTGACTTTGCTATTAAAACAGGTTATCTTCCAGTAACAGATTCAGCAAAGAATTCTGAAGAATATCAAGATTTCTTAAATCAAAAAATTGGTACTGATGCTGATAAGGCAAGAATTGCTGCAGCAGATGTAGCTAATAATACTTATGGTGATGGTACTTGGACAAACTTCGTTGATCCTGCATTCCGTGGCTCAAATGCAATTCGTAACACAGTTGAATCTGCAATGCCTATGGCTTTCTATGGTAATGAAGGAACAACATATAGCGCTGATCAATTAATTCAGTATTTATATAGACAATTAAACACATACGTTGAAAATAAATAAGGTGATTAAATATGAAAAATAAACTAATTAAAGCAATATTTACCACGTTAGTTATTGGATTGATGGCAAGTTGCGGATCAAATGATAATGGTCCGCTAACACCTGCTGATTTAGAAAAACGCGGCACACCTGTAACAGATAAAACAAAATTAAGAGACCCTAATTTTGAAACAAAAGATTTTATTGACACAGGTATTGGCTTAGTAGAAAGTGTTGCTTTCTGTACTGACGGTGATACAACAAACTTTATGGTTAAACATAATGGCAAATACGAAAAAATCACTATTAGATATAATGGTATTGATACACCAGAATCTACTGGTAGAATTGAGCCATGGGGAAAACAAGCTAGTAAGTTTAATGCTGATAAATTAAATAATGCTTATCGTGTTGTATTAGATTGTGAAAGAAATATTTATGATACAGTAGATGGTAACGGACGTTATTTAGGAATGGTTTGGTATCAACCGACTAAAGATTCAGATTTTAGAAATTTAAATCTTGAACTTGTTGAATTAGCTTATAGTAAAAATTATAACTATGAAACAGAATCAGTTTACTTTAATGCCTTTAAAGAAGCTGGTGATTATGCTGAAAGATGTGGCGCAAAAGTTTATGGCGAAAAAGACCCAATATTTGACTATACTGAACATATTTATGAATATGTAAATGGTTATGGTGTCCAAGGCATTTATGATAATTATTATGATTATACAAATGAAAATGGTGAAACTGTTCCAGGCATTGGTGAAACTGAAACACACTCTGGTTCTAAATGCCATGTTAAAGGCGTTGTAATCGGTATGATTGGCGACTCATTCGTATTAAGAGATTTATTCAAGGCAGAAAAAACTGGATTATATGCCACAATTTATTGCTTTACTGCTTATGGCTCATCAATGGCTTCAATCTTAAAAGTTGGCTTAGTTGTTGAGTTCTATTGTACAGCAACACAATTTAATGGCAATATTCAATTAAGTAATATCAATGTTAAATTCTCTGGTAAACAAAAGTTTGTTGTTGAAAACGATTATGAAAATGATGAATTTATTCCATTTACTGGACCAACAAAAGATTACCCAGAATTAAATCTTGATCCAATTAGTATTGA
>CAKPJO010000151.1 GCA_934162685.1 uncultured Bacilli bacterium
GTTCAACACCTAGCTTTTCTTATACTTTCAGAAAAAACATAAAGTAAAACTTGGAAAAAAAGTTAAAGTGACTTACTTACAATAATTTTATTTCATATATTTTTCATGATATTCATAAAAAATATATGAAATGTTTTTAAAAATATATATACTAAAAATATAAGCAAAGAAGGAGGTTATTAATATTATGAAAAAAGCAATATTATTACTACATGGATTCGCCACTAATAAAACCGATTTTGATCCTATTATTGATGAATTAAATAATCTCTATGACCATGTTGAATGTCATAACCTCCCTGGGCATAATGGTGAGCCCCGTTTAAAAGGATTTACCGCTCATGCAACTATGAAATATGTTGATAATGCAATATCTAAATTAGAAAAAAAATATGACATTATTGATGTATTAGGCTTTTCTATGGGTGGAGCATTAGGAACTTATGTTGCCGCTAATTACAAAGTAAGAAAGCTAATATTACTTGCTCCCGCTAATGTGTTTTTAAATGCCAAATATCCATTAATAAGAATAAAACAATTTATACAATATTTAGATGCAAAAACTAATAATAAGAGCAACAGTGAAGAAATTATTAAAGAATATGAATTAGTATTAAAAGAAGATGAAGATGCTATGAAAATAACAAAAAAATTCATCTTACCTAACTATAATATTCGTACAATTCGTCAATTTGTTGAAGTAATTAAAAGTTGTAAAGAAAATATGAAACCTATATCTTCTCAAACGTTAGTGATTTTAGGAGATATGGATCAATTAGTGCCTGAAAAGACAGAAAGTTATATTGCACAATACACGAAAGATTTAACAGTCATTAAATTTAAAAATGTTTCCCATATGATGTTAAGATCAAAAAAATCAAAACAACTAATCAATGCAATAATAGAATTTATTAAGAAAGAAGATAACAACGATGAATCTAATTAAAAAATGTTATTATCGCTCTTTTCAATTTGTTTTAAGATTAGCATCTTATTTTATTATTTTTCGTGAACCTTCAATCATTAATAAAGAAAATGCTATTTTTGAAATTAAAAACATATTAAAAAGCAATAAAAAAGATAATGTATTTTTAATAACTGGCAATATTATTAAAACTACAACTCAATTTAATAATTTAGTTAATGACTTGAAAAATAATAATATAAATGTCACTATTTTTTCTAATGTTATCAATAACCCCACTATTGAAAATGTAGAAGAAGGCTTAAAAGTTTTTTTGGATAATCAATGTGATTCTATTATCGCTGTTGGCGGTGGTTCAGTTATTGATTTTGCTAAATTAGTTGCGGCCCGCGCTACAAACAAAAAATCAATCGAGCAAATGAAAGGACTACTTAAAGTAAAACATAAGCCTGCTTTTCTAATAGCGGTACCCACTACCGCAGGTACTGGTTCAGAAGTTACAATTGCTTCTGTAGTTACTAATGATATCACGCATCAAAAATACGCTATTGATGATCCAAAGTTAATTCCGCTTTACGCAGTTTTAGACCCGATATTTTTATTAAGCGCTCCAAGTAATATTACATCTACAACAGGGATGGATGCTTTAACGCACGCTATTGAAGCTTATATTGGACGCAGTAATACTAAGAAAACTAAAAAAGAAGCACTAACTGCCATTAAACTAATCTTTGATAATTTATATAAATCTTACACTAATCCAAATGATATAGAAGCAAAAAGTAATATGCAAATTGCTTCACTTAAAGCCGGACTAGCATTCACAAGAGCGTATGTTGGTTATGTTCATGCTCTTGCTCATGCATTAGGCGCTAAATATAATATTTCACACGGTCTAGCTAATGCAATATTATTACCAGAAGTATTAAAAAAATACGGAAAACATGCTTATAAACCACTTAGTGAAATAAGTGATTATCTTGAGTTAACAAAAAAAGATTTATCCAAAAAAGAAAAAGCAGAAACGTTAATTTCCGCTATTAAGAATTTAAATAAATCTATGAATATTAATAATATCTTAAAAAGTATTATTAAAAAAGAAGATATTAATTTTCTTGTTAATCATGCTTATAAAGAAGGAAATCCTTTATATCCTGTTCCTTGTATTTGGGATAAAAAAGATTTTAAAAATTTGTATTTATCTTTATTAAAATAATTCCTTAAAAGTAAATTCTACTTTTCCGTCTTCTAATTCAATAATTAAATATGTTCCATTAGTATTATCTCTTGGCTTAATTAATGAGCCCGGATTAGCAACATAACAATCGCCCACTTTTCTTAATGAATGGGCGTGAGTATGTCCTGATAAAAAGATAATGCAATTTTTACTTTTAATATAGTTATCTGTTAAAGTATAACGATGACCATGTTCCATATAAATATTTCCATATGGTGTTTTAACGATTTTATTTTCTGGATAATCTTCAAAATAATCACAATTACCTTTAACGCTAGCAAAGCCATCTAACATATAACTAGGAAGTTCAGAATCTCCTAAATGTAAAAACATATTTGCATCACTATGTAATTGACGTAATTTCCTTAAGCACTCATAGTCTCTATGTGTATCACTTACAACAATTATTTTCATAATTTCACCTTCGTATTAATGATAGCACACATGTCAAGAATATGTGTTGTATTAATATATTATCGCTAAATATTATAACAAACAGCATATTAACACTTTGCTAATATTTGTTGATATTTTGCAAAAACTCGCTTGATTTTTAGTAAATGTTATCCAAAAAGTCGCTTGATTTTTAGTAGCTAACACTTAAAAACTCACTTCATTTTTAGTATAAGCAAAAAGTTTTATTAAAATTCATCTTCAAAAATATGTAAAATCGATTAATAAAACAACAAAATAATATAGCAAAATCATAATCTTTAATTATGAACATCTAAAAATAGGATAAATATCAATAAGAATTGTATAAATCGACAAAGCGACTATAAATATTGCTTTTTTGTCAATCAATAATATATTATATATATTAGAGGTGACGAAAATGGCTATTTTTGATGTCGTTCGTTTTGAAGGAACGGGTAGTGACTGGCTTATTTATAAACATCCAGGTACAGAATTTAACACTCGTTCAAAATTAATCGTTTCTCCAGGACAAGTAGCAATCATTGTTCATAATGGAAAAATCGAAAAGATTTGTGAAGAAGGTAAATTTACTTTAGACACTGAATTACTTCCATTTGTAAAAGCTTTTATCAAAGGTCTTCATGGCGGTAAAAATCCTTTCCCATTAGAAATCTATTTTATCAATAGAAGATTAAAATTAGATTTATTTTGGGGTACATCTGATCCAATTAATATCTTAGACCCAGTTTATAAAATCCAATTAAGATTAAGAGCTAGAGGTCAACTTGGTATTAAATTAACTAATTATCAATATTTCTATCAAACTCTTATTGGTACTTTAATTAAGAATAACTTCATTACTTTTGATATTATTCGTGATTATTTTAGAGGCACTATTAATCAAAAGATTAAAAAGATTTTATCTAATTATATGATTTCTAAAAAAATCACTTATTTTGAAATTGATCCACACTTAGATGAAATTCAAAAAGAATTTGAAGATTCATTAAGAGTGGAAATTGAAAAATTTGGTTTTGAATTAGTAAATTTAAGTATTGAATCTATTAATGTTCCTGATGAAGACTTAAGTAAGCTTAATGACATTCTTCATAAGAAAGCGGAATACGATCAACTTGGTGATAATGTCTATCGTACCACTCGCGGATATGATGTTCTTGAAAGTGGGGCTAAAAACCAAAATGGCGCAGCTGGAACATTTATGGGTGTTGGTTTAGGTATGGGAATGGGCGCCGCAGTTAATGGCGGATCTATTATTCCTCCTCAACAAAAAGAAGAAGATCATGGTGATTATCATTGTCCAAAATGTGGTAACCCTATTTCTAAAACTACTAAATTCTGTCCGGAATG
>CAKPJO010000152.1 GCA_934162685.1 uncultured Bacilli bacterium
AATCCTAGTTTATATTAATGAACTAGGATGTTTTTATTAAAAGTTTATACAAAAAATATACAAGATAGTATACAAGATAATATACAAGATAATTGTAGTTAATTCGAATTTGTGGTACAATAAAAAGGAAGAGGTGATTAAATGAATAATACTTATAACCCACCTTATACGCTTACTGATGAAATGTTTGATCTTGTTTCTCAAACAATGGAAAATCTTGGCAAACTTAATGGTGTTGATGATTTGGAAAAGCTACCAAGACTACGTCGCATAAATAGAATTAAATCAATTCATTCATCCTTAGCAATTGAAAATAATACTCTATCTATAGAGCAAGTATCAGATGTTATAAATGGCAAAAAAGTACTAGGGCCTCAAAAAGATATTATTGAAGTTCATAATGCTTTTAATGCTTATGAAGAAGTTTCTAAAATAGATCCATATAGCATTAAAGATTTATTAAAAATACATGGTATTATGACTAATGGACTTGTTAAAGAGTCCGGAATGTTTCGGTCTGGACAAGTAGGTGTTTATTATGATCAAGATGGTAATGTTATTCATATTGCTCCACCTGCTAATATTGTGCCTAGTTTAATAAAGCAATTATTTGATTGGGTAAAATCAAGTAATATTAATATGCTCATAAAATCAAGTATTTTTCATTATGAATTTGAATTTATTCACCCTTTTAACGATGGCAACGGAAGAACAGGAAGATTATGGCAAACTGCTATGCTAGCAAGTTGGAAGCCTATATTTGAATGGATTCCTATTGAAAGCATTATTAAAGATAATCAAGATGAATATTATAAAGCTATTGTTGTTTCAACAGAGCAAGGTGAATCTACGGCCTTTATTACTTTTATGCTCAAAGCAATTAATACTGCAATTAATAATATAATTATTGATTCGAAAAATCATTATAATCATAGTAATAATAGAGTATCTAAACTTATGAATGTTTTGGATTATTACCCACAATCGGCTAATGAATTAATGGAAAAACTTAATTTAAAGTCACGTGTTGGATTTAGAAAGAATTGTTTAGAACCGGCGATTGAGCTTGGGCTAGTTGGTATGACAAATCCTGATAAACCAACTAGTAAAAATCAAAAATATTATAAAATATAGATAGTTTATTGCTTTAAAGTTTGTTTATTTAGTAATAAATTATAAAAAAAGACGAATGAACTCTTATTTCCTGAGGAGTTATAGATTATGAGTAAAGAATTACCATTTGTTATATTTTGCATTGAAGAATACAAAAATAGTAAAGGCATGAGCGGAAAAGAAGTAATCAATTTATTTAATAAATATTCGGTACTATATTATTTATGGTCATTTTATGAGGCATTGCATACGACAGGTACAAAATATATTATTAATGATATTGATTTATATATAAAATCGCGCCAATTAGCGGATAAACACCATAATTGATATATAGTTTAATATTACGAATCTTAGTTTATATTAATGAACTAGGATGTTTTTTTATTAGAAAATTTAATATAAAAGTTGGTATGCAATTGTGTTTTTCTTGTTCTTATTGTTCTAAGAATAAATGCATAAAAATAATAAAAGCTAATTACAATTTTATGCGTTTATTTTTGTATTGCTTTCTTTAATTATTGACAATAAAATCAGTTATGATAATATGGGATTGTAAAGATTCGAATTTTTATAGAAGTACAATTATTTATTATTAAGTTACTAGTGGAAATTTTGTTGATTGCTATTTTGGTTTTGTGCGATTTAAAAAATCTTATTTATTAGTATTGAGAGGAGATGATTATGAGTGAATAAGAAAAAATTATTGTTTTTTTCTATTATGTTTTTAACAATGAATTTATTTGTTTTTTTCGTTTTTTTTCCTACTTTACCAATATATGGTTATAGCCATCAAATTTCTACAAGTGATAATCCTGGCTTTTATATAACAATTACATCAAATACATTATTCAAGGTGTTAAAAGATGATTATTATAACAATGTACTAAAATTTGCATATATTATTTCATTTATCTTACAAATAACTAGTGTGGCTTTTTCTACAATATCAATGTTGCTTTTTGCTTTATCTAAAAAAGTTAGCCATTATATTTTAATTATTCCTAGTGTAATTTGGTCGATACTTTTAATCATTTTATTCAGAAATACAATAACTCTCCTTATAGTATCAACTATATTTTTCATAATGTCGATTTCTTATTTTATCTATTTATTAGTCACGAAAAGAAATAATGGGATGATAATTCAAAGTGTCTAAATTAAAAACAATACTATTTTTAGATAAGATGTTTTTTATTAAAAATCTTCATTAAAATAAGGTAATTCTTCAGTTAATATTCCTGGTCTATTATCAGGATCTAAATACACACGTTTTCCTTGATTTAATTTAAGAATATTATTTATTTCATCATTTGTTAATTTAAAATCAAATACATCAAAGTTTTCTTTAATTCTATTTTCATGAACTGATTTTGGAATAGCAATAATGCCACGATCAATCAAATATCTAATGCATATCTGAGCGGGACTTTTAGAATATTTTTTAGCTAATTCGTTAATATAAGGCATAGTAAATGCTTCGCCTTTCATAAATGGACCATAAGAAGTAACAATCATATCATGTGATTCACAAAATTTAACAAGTGGAACTTGACTTAATCCTGGATGTAATTCAATTTGATTAGTAACAGGTTTAATAGTTACATAATGTAATAGATGCTCTAGATGATGGATTTGAAAGTTTGATACACCAATTGAACGAATATATCCTTCTTTAACTAATTCTTCTAAAGCATGATATGTTTCTAAATTAAATTCATAATTACTGCTTGGCCAATGCATTAAATATAAATCAATATAATCAACACCTAAGTCTTTTAATGATTTAAATACAGCTTTACGAGTATTATTTTTACCAAATCTTGTAATTTGTAATTTAGAAGTAATAAATATTTCGTTACGGGGAACCCCGCTATCGCGAATTGCTTTTCCAACAGCTTCCTCATTTTTATAATTTTGCGCAGTATCAATATGACGATATCCATGACGTAAAGCAAATAAACAAGCATTATAACATTCATCACTTGGAGATAAGAATGTTCCTAAGCCTAATACAGGCATTTCATAACCATTATTTAATTTAATATTCATAATATTAAGTCCTTTCTTAACTTTTATATATTTAAGATAATATTTTTATTTTATTTTAGCAATTGCAATATAAATTCAAATAATATTTTATTAACTAAAAAATTCTTAATTAGAATAAAAAGTGTTTACTCAATTGAATGTGTCTACTATATTAATAGTGTCTACTTTATTAATAGCACTTCATTAATGTTAAACATGTACATAGATGCTATGGATAATTTGGCTTATAACGCTGTTGATGAAACAAAAATTGATTCAAATGGTAAAACCTATACTGTTAATTCTGATAGATGGAATATTGACAAATTAAAAATGATTACTATTGCTGATTTTGCAAACAACAGTTTTGAAATTATTAGCAAGTGTAATAATTTGAAACCATATATTGTATCATATATGAAAAAAGAAGCTGTCGGAGATAATTTGGAACTAGTGGGTCCAATAATAATTTTATATGATTCATCTTATCAAAGTATCTATAATAAGGAATTAAAATCAAGAAAAAAATCAAAAATGATTTCTTATATTATATTAATAATTGTTTTATTGATATTCTTTATTTGTTATTTTATATTTAAATAATTAATCAAAACTTATTGCTATTTACCTACTTAATAATCATAATTAAGTGGGACGGAAAATATTTATGAAAAAAGCAATTTTACCCTTTATTATGTTTATGAGTTTAGGTTTAGTTAATATAACTTCATCTAATGATTTAGTAGTGGCTAATGCTCAAAGTATTTCAACTATTGAAG
>CAKPJO010000153.1 GCA_934162685.1 uncultured Bacilli bacterium
TGTATCCGATAATTACTTAACAATTGAAGTTGATGAAGAATTTAATCCATTGATGCAATTAGTGGAAACTAAAACACCTAAAATTCGTTCATGGGTTGAATTTGGACAAATAAATAAAACACCTCTAGAAGGTGGAAACTTCTTAGTTGATGATTTTGCTTCTTATGAAATTAGCAAAAACGATAATAAGTATACTTTAAAAGTAAATTTCAAAACTGCTGGAAAATCTCGCCCAAGAAATGGAACACTAGTGTCAGTTCAATTCTCACAATATGATGCAAGTGGTATTAATATTGGAAGTTCAGAAAACATATATTTTGAAAATGTTTCAATGAATCATGCTTCGGGTATGGCGTTTGTCGCACAACAATCAACAAATCTTTACATGAATAAATTCAATTTAGTTATTAAAGAAAATAGCGCATCGTTAATGACCGCAACGGCAGATGCAACACACTTCTCACTAATGCATGGAGATGTTCATATTACTAATTCTATCATTGAATATTCTCATGATGATGCCGTAAATATTAAACATGGTTTCTGGTATCGCTTATCAGAAGCAGAAGGCGGAAGTTCAAGAACTATTTCAGTTACAAAATTAACTGGCGGAGTTGATGAACCAAAAGTTGGTGATAAGTTTGAAGTATATGATGAACAAACATTTGAATCGCACAACCCATCTCAAGGTAGTTATACTATAGAAGAAATTACTCCAATCACTAATGGCTATAAATTCAAAGTAAAAGAAAGACTGGCTAATGTTGGTGAATGGGGAACATGCCGTGTAACATTTGTATCAAATACTCCTAACTTTGTTTTCAGTAATAATATTGTTAGAAATAAAAGAAATCGTGGAGTATTAGTTCAAGTACCTAACGCTATTATTACAAATAATGCCTTTATGTATGTTGGACATGGTTCAATCCAAGTAGCGTCCGCAATGGACAAATATAATGAAGCAACATTAGGACAAGGTATTCAAATTAAAAATAATAAATTTATTGGAAACTGCTACATTAAACCAGAACCTCTATATGGTGATATCTCAATATTTGCAATTTCTAGTAATGCTTCTGTAGCACCTAAGGGAACTATGCATGACATGGTTGTTGAAAATAATTTTGTATCAAGAAATGGTAATGCGGCAATGTCATTACGTGGTGTAGGTAGCTCAGTTATTAAAGATAATTTATTTAATGAAAGTAGTTATACTCAACCATCTGGAGATACTTTCAATACAATATTCCAATTAACTAATTGTGGCAATTTAACTTTAGAAGGTAATTACAGCAATTACACATTAGGAAAAGGATTAAGTGGATGGATTTTAGAAGGAACAACAGCGCCAAGTGATATTACTGCCAAAGATAATATCAATATTAAAGAACGTGAAAATGGTGAAGCTGGTCCGGAAGTAGATGTTTCTAAAGCAAAATCAAGTATTACAATCGATGGTAATTTAAGTGATTGGGATGCTGCTCAAGCTTTAGATATAACAATTGATGGTGTTTCTGATGCCGAAGGCACAGAGCGTACACTAGAAGAGTTACAAGATCATTTCAAAATTAACAAATTAAAAATGACTTGGGATGACAAAGGAATCTATTTTGGATTTGATGTCTTCGACAACGAAATTAATGTTAAAACTGTTAATGATTTCTGGCTTGGTGACTGTGTAGAGCTATTCATGTCTTCAATCAGTGATATGCCTAATGCAGATATGCAGGTATATAAAGATTATAAAGAAGGAGGTGTGTTGCAAGTTGCCTTTGCTCCAACGTGGTCTTCTTATAATTATATGGCAGTTTCCTCAGTAAGAACAAAAACAACTTATGTGGAAAATAAGTCATTGATTCAAGTTGCATTTACAACTAATAGTTCTGGCTATGTTGGCGAAGTGTTGATTCCATTTACTTTTGCTCCAGAGTTTAAAACCGCAATTGAAGCCGGCAAGCAAATTGATATTGCTATTGTTGTTGCGGATGCGGAAAGAGCTAACTTAGGATTAAAGAGAATTCAAGCAGGTAATATTCCTCACTTTGTCGAAGATTATAAAACAAAGACAGCTAGAATGCCACAATATTTCTTTAAATAATGATGATAAGAAATTTCTAAAAATTGATTTCAAAAATGAAAGGGGAAAAACAATGAAAAAGAAATTTACGCCTATCTTACTTGCGATGGCTACAATGGTCGCAACAGGGCTAACAGGATGTGATAATAATAATAGTACATCTACAAAGCCTTCAACCGAACCTACTCCATCAACCTCAACTAGTACAAAACCAAGTACTAGCTTACCAACAGTAATTCATGTCGATTCTGTTACAATTGCTGCAGAAAAAGAAACATTATTTGTTGGGGAAGAAACTAAAGTCACGGTAACAGTGTTACCAGAAACAGCTAGTGACAAAACTTATACTTTAAAATCTAGCAAAGAAACAGTTGCAACAGTTGATTCTACTGGTAAAGTAGTAGCTGTTGGTGCTGGTGAAACTACTATTACTGTAACTTCAACCGATGGTAATAAAACTGGAACTGTTAAAATTACTGTTAAAGCAGTTACAGGACCAAAACTTGAAATGCCTCAAGTCTTGGAATATAACGTTAATGCTGGTGAAAATTTAACGTTGCCAGAAGTAAAAGCTAAAAACTATAAAGGTGAAGACGTAACTAGTACAATTGAAATTGCTGATTCATTTGAATCTAAAACAATAAACAAAAATGTATTTAATGCAAAAATAGCTGGTAAACACCAAATTAGTTATTATGTTGAAGATGATAATGGCGAAGATGAACAATTTATCACAGTTAATGTAAAAGCTGCAACTGAAGAAAGTTTTGAGGTTGGTGATAATACTGATCCTGCCGCTATTAAAAACTATGGTGTTTATAAAGAAAACTTTGCTAATGGTAGAAAAAATAAATTAGGTATTAATGATAAAGAAAGTGCTTCTTATATTTCTGCAACAAGCGAAGCTATTAGTGGTAACTCATTAATTATTGATACTCATAAAACAGCAGGACATGCTTTAAATCAAGTATTCATGATGGGATTTAATGATAACTTTATACGTGGAGTATCAGCTACTTATAAAGTATCATTCGATTATAAGATTTTAAGCAATGCCGGAAATCTTGGTGATTTCTATTTGCAATTAGGTTGGGACAACTTTGATGGCATTAATAGTAACTTCGTAAATACAAGTGCTACTGTTGGTAGCGTTCGACATGATGAAGTTGAGTGTGCTGGATCAATTGTTCCAGCAACAGGTAATGCTTGGTTCTCATTCTGGAAATTAGGCGGCAAAGAAGCGAGAATTGCTATTGATAATTTAGTATTTGAATCTAAACGCGAAGTACAAACTACTGTTGTTACACCGACAAGTGAACAATTATTAGCTGAAGGTGGATTCACTTGGAATATGGCTGATAAAGGATGTACAATTTCTAGCGGTAAAGCAGTAGCAGTTGATGATGTAGCTAACGAAAGTGTTAGAACAACCATGAAAAATTCTTCCCACTTTGGGGATGTTGCAATGGAATTAACTGGCGCTGATGGCCACTTATTCTCCGGATTAACTAAAGATAATATGGTTGCAGGTAAAGAAATTACTATTTCTGTAACTTATGCTGCAATTAATGGTGGCGGTATGCACCTAATTATGATGGGTGCTGGAACTAATCCAACGTTAACTAACAAAGTAACTAACAATGAAGATGGTACTTATACAATCTCTTGGACAGGTACAGTTTTAGATGGTTGGTATCAATTAAATATTTATGGTGCAAGCAATCCTAAATTTGACATCTTTGTAGGCGAAATTAAAGTGACTTTAAAAGAGGCGGCAGCACCAGATCCAGATAAAACTCCTAATGGATATGAAGTTGGGTTTAAAT
>CAKPJO010000154.1 GCA_934162685.1 uncultured Bacilli bacterium
AAGATTGAAACAATATTTTCTGATGTTTTATTTGTAGGTATTAGTCTTATAGTAACTGGTATATTACTTTTTATTAGTAAATATTTAAAAGGCACTAAGTCACTAGAAAATATGTCTTATTTAGATGCACTTATCATTGGTTTATTTCAAGCCTTAGGTGTATTACCCGGTATTTCCCGTAGTGGTATTACCTCTATTGGAGGAAAAGTAAGAAAAGTAAATGATGAAGATGCGGTTAACTTTGCTTTTCTTTTATTTATTCCCATTACTCTTGGTACAGGATTATTAGAAATCATTGATGTCTTTAACGGCAAAATAACATTATTAGAAAGCGAATTAATACTTTATGTAATTGGTATCATTGTAAGTGGAGTAGTAACTTATATTGCTTTATCTTTCTTATTAAAACTAATAAAAAAAGGAAAGTTATATTATTTTAGTTTTTATTGTATTTTCATTGGTATTTTAGTTATTGTTCTTAAATTAATAAAATAATTGTTATTATGAATCTTATTAATAACAAATATACTAAAAATACAGTCTTTAATATACGTAAATATTGTTATCAAACACATAAACGATTCATTTTAACACATCATATAATTTATACATTATATAGAATTCGGTTAGAAAAAATCTCTACAGTATAATAAATATTATACTTTTGGAAATATTTTTAACCTTTATGCTTTTAATAATAACTATTTTTGAAATAATAATAATTGGTGATAACTATGAAATATTTAAGTAAATTAACTATGCATAAAATTTAAAGCAAAACCGCTGATGTCCCTGTAAACTTATACATTCTAATTAAATTGTAATCTTATCAATTACATGTAGTAATTATAAAAAAGAGAGAGTTTATATTTATGCGCTTATTTTAGTATGTTATTATGCAACGTATTTTTTTACGTTGCATTTACGTTGCAACGTTTTTCTTTGTTTTTTATGTTTAATAAATAAAATTATGTAAATATTGAATAAATCAACAAAGTGGTATCATACTAATTATTGACTATAACACATTACTTTTATACAATATAATGTGTCGTAGTCAAAGCGGGTGATAATATGAATAGCACAGACAAACTTAAAAAATTGATAAATAATACAAATAGCGGTGTCATCAAAACATCACAAATAACAAAAGCTGGCGTTCATCGTGGATATTTATATAAGTTTATTGAAAGCGGAGAATTATATCGTTTTAGCCGTGGATTATACGTTCAAAACAATTCATGGGAAGATGATTTTTATCTTCTGCAGCAAAAATATAAACGTGGGATATATTCTAACGAAACCGCTCTTTATTTATTAGGTTACTCAGACCGAACTCCTGCAAAATATACTATGACGTTTCCAAAGGGATACAACGCACCATCATTAAAAAAAGAAAATTTAATTATTAAACGCACTATACCAGAAAACTATAATGTTGGTATTATTACTATTAATTCGCCTTCCGGAAATCCAATTAAAATCTATGATATAGAAAGAACATTATGTGATATTATGCGTGGTAATGGTAGTGAAATACAAACCATAGTGTCAGCAATGAAACTATACGTTTCATCAAAAAACAAAAACATTTATAAAATATTAAATTACGCAGAACTATTTCACGTGAAAGAAAAAGTTTTACGTTACTTGGAGGTTTTATTATGAACACTAAAAATGCAATGCAATTGAAAGCTTTCATTAAACAAAAAGCAACCGAAAAACATATTTCTGCACAACTTGTTATGCAAAATTACATGTTAGAAAGATTATTAGAACGAATTTCTATATCGCCTTATAAATATAATTTTATTATTAAAGGCGGATTTTTAGTATCAAATATTGTCGGTTTAGATACTCGTGCAACTATGGATCTAGACACAACAGTAAAAGGATTTACATTAAATAACGAAAATATTCTTTTAGTTTTCAAAAATTTATGTGATATTTCTCTTGGTGATGATATCAATTTTGAGGTTGTAGACATAGTAGATATACGTCAAAAAGATGATTACCCTGGAATAAGGGTCTCACTTAAAGCTATATATGATCCAGTTTGTGTTCCATTAACAGTGGATATTACTACTGGGGATATAATAACTCCTTGTGAAATACAATATACATTTAAAACATTATTTGAAAATCGCTCAATAGATATTTTGCCATATAATCTTGAAACAATATTAGCTGAGAAACTAGAAACAATTTTATCTAGAAACATTGCTAATACTCGAATGAGAGATTATTACGATGTTTATATTTTATATTCTTTGCGTGGTGAACAATGCAACAAATCAACAATGAAATCAGCGTTAGAAAGAACAGCCAAAAAACGCGGAAGTAGTAATAATATCATCCAATACAAAACAATAATGAAAGATATTCGTAAAAGTGAAATACTTCGTAAACAATGGAGCAAATATAGAAATGACTACGATTATGCAAAAGATATCTCTTTTGATAATGCTTGTGATATAGTTGAAAAAATAATGCATGAAATAATTAATTAATTTCATACACCAAAGACATATTCATACAAGAAAACTCTTTTAAGAGTATATAAAAAGATTGAAGACGCAATAATGCTTAGTCTCAATCTCTATTTTAGTGTTTCATACACTTTTTTAAGTTCTTTGCCAACATTAGATATTTCTCTTTCTTTTGCTAATTTATATCCTTCTTCTACAATATTAGATAAATCATTATTTAAAGCATAATTAATCTTTTCAATGAATTCATCATTAGTTTTAGCTTTTAAACAATTCACTCCATCTATTAACCAAGGATCAAACACGCCAATATCGCGCACTAGAAGTGGTGTCTTGCTTGCTAAAGCTTCTAAAGCTACAATCCCCTCAGTTTCTTCTAAAGACGGGAATAAGACCAAATTAGAGGCTAAATACGCTCCTTTAATAATATCACCATCAATATATCCTGGCATTATAACATTATTTGGTCTATTTTTAATAGCTTTTAATATTTTTAAAGGCACTAAAATACGGTCTAAATGTCCAAACCAAATAAATTTTATGTCCGGCATTTTTCGAGCAATTTCAAAAAAATCCAATATTCCTTTACGTTCAAAAAACAAACCTACACCCATTACAACTTTATCATTTTCTTTAACATTAAAGTATTCTTTAAATTTTTTTACTTTTTCTTCGTTATAACTATATTCTTCTAAATCAATACCATTACTAATTGCGTAAACTGGGCATTTAACAAAAGGATAATTTTCAATTAAATGTTTAGAATATGGCGTTGGAGTAACTATTACATCAGCTTTAGAATACATTTTTTTAAGCATTGCGTCAAAGAATGGTTCCATTACTTTATACAAGCGAAAAGACTTGCGGAAATCTTCAAAAGTAGAATGTCCATGTACAATAACTTTTTTATTTTTTTTATGACATTTTTTTAATAATCTTTGGGAATTAAGAAAATAAGTATTGATATGCGCAATATCAAAATCATCTGATTTATTTAAGGTATATGCAATATCATTAGAGGATAATGCACGCATTTGATGTCTTAATGCTCTACCTATACCACTTTTCTTAATTGCATTTTCGTTTTCAAAATATAATAATACTTTCATAATTAATCAATGTTTATTGTATTAGAAACAATATAATTTGGACGTCCTTTAACTTCATCATAAATTCGACCAATATAAGCATTACTAAAGCCATTAGTCATTAAGATTATTCCACCTACTAAAACCACAGTTGGGAATAGCCAAGCCACTAACGGAAGAGCAATACCCACGGCAACTAAAACAATAAATGTAATAAATGCAATTA
>CAKPJO010000155.1 GCA_934162685.1 uncultured Bacilli bacterium
TTAATAGTTAATATTGATGATCGTAACGAAAAACTTGGTTATCGTTTAAGAGAATCACAAATTCAAAAGATTCCTTATACACTTGTAATTGGTGATAATGAGATGAATACTAAGAGCGTTACATATCGTAAATATGGTAGTAAAGAACAAATCAGTGTTTCTCTTGATGAATTCATTTCAATGATTTTAAAAGAAATCAAAGAAAAAAAGCCTTTAAATGCATAATTAACGTTAAAAAAGCATAAAATTAATGTTGACATGTTAGCATTTATAGTGTAGTATTATTACGCGAACAAAATACGTGGAAAGAAGAGGCGCCCGCTTCTCACCTGATTCACATAGTGAATAGGTAAATGTCACATATCGTTAAGATATTTTCACGGGCGCATCCTGCGTCCGTTTTTTAGTTCAAAGGAGGAATTATTATTTACAACCCAAATTTTACTAACCCACAACAACAAAGACCAGAAAAGACTAACAATGATTTAGTCAATGAAGCAATTCGCTTCCCTACTGTCTTAGTAATTGGCCCAAATGGTGAATCATTTGGTACGATGTCTCGTTTTGATGCTTTAAATAAAGCAAGATACTTAAATTTAGATTTACTTTGCGTTGCGCCTCAAGCTCAACCACCAGTATGCAAAATCTTAAACTATGGTAAATATCGCTTTGAAGCTCAAAAGAAGCAAAAACTCAATAAAAAGAAACAAGCTGTTGTTAATATCAAGGAAGTTCGCTTAACTCCACAAATTGGTATGCACGACTTAGAAACTAAAGCTAACCAAGCAAGTAAGTTCTTACAAAATGGTGATAAAGTTAAAGTTTCTGTACGTTTCCGCGGTCGTCAATTATCGCACGTTGAAGTTGGTGAAGAGGTTTTAAATAAGTTCTTTGAACTTGTAAATGAATATGCAGTAATGGAGAAAAAGCCAGCATTAGATGGCAAATTCTTAAATGCAGTTTTAGCATCAAAAGTTAAAAAATAGGAGGAACGTAGTATGCCAAAAATGAAAACAAAACGTGCTTTAGCAAAACGTGTTAAAAAAGTTGGTAATGGTAAATTAAAAATCAATTCCGCTTATACTTCACACTTAGCACACAACAAAACACACAAACAAAAAAGACAATTAAGAAAGGCTTCATATGTATCTAAGAGCGATTACAAACGCATTAAATACTTGATGCAATAATTAGGAGGTAAAAGTCATGAGAGTAAAGAATAGTGTCGTCACAAGAGCAAGACGTAAAAAAGTACTCAAAAGAGCAAAAGGCTATTTCGGTAGCAAACACCTCTTATTCAAATCTGCTAAAGAACAAGTAATGCATTCATTACGTTATGCGTTTAGAGATCGTAAACAAGTTAAACGTGATTACCGTAAATTATGGATCAAACGTATTAACGCTGCTTGCAGAATGAATGATATTTCTTATTCAAAATTCATGCACGGATTAAAATTAGCTAACATCAACATGAACCGTAAATCATTATCTGAATTAGCTATCAATGATCCAAAAGCATTCACTAAGTACGTTGAACTTAGTAAAAAAGCTTTAGCTAAATAGTTCGCTTATTAAATGCAACTCAGTCGGGTTGCATTTTTTATTTGCTTTTTTTCTTATCTTTCATCATATATTTAGATACATCTTTATATACTTCAAATAATCTGTCATAAATAGTTTTATTTTCTTTCATTTTAATAATCTCAACTTTTCCGTTATTAATATATAAAAACGCTTCTGGATTTAAAGATAATCCGCCTAGACTACCACCCGCTAGAGGAAAGTCACTTGAATATTCAAATAACAAGTCATTACTATTATTTTCTTTTTCTAATTCACTACCACCAAAACCAAATCCAAATGTTAAACGTGATATTGGCACAATCATTTCTTTTTCATTTATTTTTAAAGGTGTACCAATAATTTCTGAAGAATCCAAAATAGTTTTTATACTTGTTAATGTTGATAGCATAACATTTTTAAAAGAATTATTTTCCATAACTTAAGTCTCTCCTTATAATTTTATTTTTTAAAATATTAATAATTTTTAGATTTAGTTTTCCTTCTAATAAATAATCGTTATTTGATGCATTATGTAAATAAATAAAGTGCATTTTTCGATATATTTTTAAATTCGATAAAATATAATTACTTCCAAATAATAAAGCATCAAATGGCCCAATAGATGAATTATATAAATATATTTTTATATATTTAAAATCAATATTTCCTATTAATTTTTTAATATCTATTTTAAATTTTGATTTTGGAGTAGTAATAATTGAAGCGATAATTTTACCTAATTCTATCTCTAATATTTTAATCTTAAATAAATATACTTTAATAAAACGATAAGTAATAATAACTTTTATTTTTAAATTAATAAATAAAAGCATAAATACAAATAGCAAAATCAATAGTAATATGAGCAAAATAATCATTAACGTTTTCATAATAATATTATTTGACTTGTTTATTAAATTAATTCAAAAAAATGCCATAGCGGAATTCTATGGCATTTTAAATCTATTTTCTACTTGATTGTTTTCTTGAAGAAGAACGTTTACTTGATGAGCATCCACGTCTAGATTCATGATTAGAATTTCTAACGCGCGAGTTATTTACATCTAAATCTTCTCCATATTCATATTTAGTTCCACGTTGCTTATTAGTGGTAGCAGCTTTTTTTGTAGAACTTTTTCTTGTAGTGCTTTTTTGTCGACTTTGTCTCACAAATTTCACCTCCTATTGAGGTTAGTTTTTGCTTATTTTTAAAAATTATAAATAATTCTTATCATCTTCGCTATTTTTTTCATCAATAACGATAGTTTCAACATTTTCTACGCAATATTTAATATCACTTTCAAAATCAAATTTTTGTTCAAATGCTTCGACTTCATCTAATTTTGGCATTGTTTTAGGATTCTTTGGTTCAAAAATTGTGCAGCAATCTTCATATGGTCGAATAGAAATATCATAAGTATTAATTTTCTTTGCTAATTTAATAATTTCGATTTTATCCATTACCGCAACTGGACGAATAATTGGAGTATTAGTAACATTATTAATAACATTTATTGAAGCAAGTGTTTGTGAGGCTACTTGTCCTACTGATTCTCCATTAGATATTGCTAAGCATTTATATTTTTTAGCTAAGCGTTCCGCGATACGATACATCATACGACGCATAATGGTAATTGCATAAGATTCATTCGAATATTTATAAATATTTTCTTGTAACTTGGTAAATGGCACGACATGTATTTTAATACGTGCTTGATAACGATTAAGTTCTTTACAAATATCTTTTAATTTATCAATTACAGCTTCACTAGTATATGGGGGAGAAGCAAAGTGAATGCATTCAATTTTAACTCCTCTTTTCATCATCAAATATGCCGCAACTGGCGAATCAATACCACCAGATATCATATGAAGTGCTTTGCCGCCCACCCCTAAAGGATAGCCACCAGCACCTAAAATATCACTTGTAAATATATAAGCAGCATCCGCGCGAATAGTAATAGATACTAAAACATCAGGATTATGAATATCTACTTTATAATTACTATTTTGTAAAATGTATCCAGCAATTATGCGATTAATTTCATCACTAATGATTGGATATAATTTATCAGCGCGTTTTGCTTTAATCTTAAAAGTGTTTTTATTTTCTTTTTTAAGTAAATCTAAAACCATATTCTTTAAGTTTTCGATGTCACGATCAACTTTCATGACAAGCGAAAAAGAATAAATTCCTGATACATCTTTTAATCTTTCAATAATTGGTTCATAGGG
>CAKPJO010000156.1 GCA_934162685.1 uncultured Bacilli bacterium
GCATCATTGGGATTAGAATAATTAAACATTAAACCATTATTCAAATAAACTTTTTGAATTCTTTCTTCACCTGTCTTGTTATTTAATAAATTATTTAAACCAAAACTAGCAAATCTACTTCTTGGCGCATTAGCAACACCAACATAAGCATCTAATAAAGCTTTGTTAATGCTTTTTGTGTCTGTTGCACGCTTATTATTTTCAATAAACTTGTCTTCTAATGACGAACCTTCTTCATTTAATCTTTTATATAAAGCCCCATTAGGGGATTCTGGATAATATAATGGACAAGAAAGTTGATAAGATACATATCCACTTGCGCCCATGGCAAATGTCGCTAGTGTTTGTTTATGGTTAATATCCGATGCCCAGTTTTCTGAATTCATTAAATACATTTCTTTATACTCATCATTAAATGATTTAATACCATTTTTAGTTGAAGCAATTTCATGTAAATATGTTGGACTAACAATATCGATATATTCTAAGTCTTTAATATCGCGAACATAATTAACAACAGCATTTTGTTCACAAAATTCTGCACGAGTTAAGGCTTTATATTTAGAATATTTAACGCCTTTTCCTACTTCATTTAAATAAGTTTTCGCTAACGACCAAGCATAATCACTAGTTAAAGCTTCTCCAGAACTATCTTTAACATCATAAGCTTTAACTCTCCAACGTTGGAAACGATCAACACCTTGACCAATTTGAACCATTATAACTGGATCATAATTATCATTTTCATTATTCCAATCATAAATATAATTCATCATCTCATAAATTGCTTTACTTTCACGTTTAAGTAAATTAGTATTGGACCAATCTAAGATTTTGCATCTTCCAAAATTAGCAAAGTCAAACATGTCTTGAATAACAGGATAAGTTGATGAGTCATTAATATAACTTGGTACATTTACCATATGAGTTTCCCCATCAACAAAACTTCCATACCATTCTAAATTTACTTTTAAATCATATTTTTTAGCAAAATCTAAATAATACTTTAAATCGCTAAAGTCGTAATTATCATAACTTTTTTCGATTTGACTCCACATAATGGAAAGTTCAATCGTATTCATATTTGTTTCTTTAGCAATAGCAAAGTAGTCTTCCATTTCGCTTGCCTTTTTAAAATCAGCATTAATAAATAAATCCGTGCGTAATAATGATGAAATGATAATTTTTGGTACATCATCGCGGTTTACTAATATTGCTTTGCCACTTTCTGACATTTTTTGTTTGTAAGGCGCGACAAAATTATCTTTATTATCAATAATATCGTTATTTTTATTAGTATTATTGCTTGTATTACTACCTGTATCACAACTACACATGCTAAGAAGCATTAAAGGTAAAATTAAATATTTTATATTTTTCATAACTTTAACCTCCGATATTATCCCAAGTTGATGAAGCTAATTTAGTTGTTCCACTATAAGTAACATGATATAAAGTGTTTGCTTTAAGTTATTTTATTATTTTTATTAACTTCTTCTACTTTATTAAATTCATTATCGATATAGTGACCAATGGATATATCATTGATATTAATATTACCTAGTGTTACTTCACTATCATTAGTCACATAAATATCAATTGTATTACCATTATCAAGCGCATATCCAATTGCACTCTTAGAAGTATTAAATGTTATACTCGCATTAGTGGTATTAATCTTTTGTGATATGCTTTCGCTTGGATAATCGCTCTTTATATTAAAGCAAGCAAAGTCTTCATTACTAACATTATAAATAACACTACTTACTTCTTTTAAACCATTAATAATATTTTTAGTCGATTCATAATGAGCTTTATAATTAAATTCACTAAAAGAATTTTCTTTAAAAGTCATAACTCCTTGATCCACGCTACTGGAACCATTTTTAACAAAGAATGGTGAAGTAATTAAGTCATAAATCGAATAACCAGCATGTTGCGACATTGCGGCTAAAATAAGTGATGGAGTATTAGAATAATTTCCATCATTTTCCGCGATATGACCAAAATTATTAGTTATTTTAGTAGCAAACATCGATGCTAATCCTTTAATATTTTTAACACTTGAGTTATAAGAATCATCACCAACAATATCAATACCTTCTAAATTATGAATTCTTGTCACAAATTCAGGAGCATTTTTAACTTTTTCTCCATCAAATATACCATTACCTGAACTTAATTGATCCGCGCCTGTTGAATTAGCAAAATTCACACGTGTATATACTTTATATTTGCTATTTTTAACGGCTTTGCCTAACTTATCTAAAGAATTACATATTTTTTCATAGCCCTCTTCGCTAGTCATTTTGATACCTGTAACTCTTGATAAAACATTTTGTTGACTAATGCGGAATCTTACAAAAATATCTGGTTCATTTAATACTTGCACGCCAATAACTGGTTTTTTACCTTCATGGGTAGAGTCAAATTCATAAATATAATCCATCATTTTTGTTATCGCATTACTTTCACGGTTCATTAAATTTTCATTATCAAAATCTAAAAACCACATAATACCATAATAATTCCAATATTCACCTGTTCTTAAAGCATCAAATTTTGGATAAGTTTTTCCATCTCTTAAAATGTAATCAGGAACTGTATAAGAATGTGAATCTCCGCACATATTTGTACCAAACCATAATAATTCGATTTTTAAATTATAACGATTAGCGAATGTTAACATATGCCATAAAAATGTATAGTCAAATTGATCTTGTTCTATTTCTAGTTTTGCCCATTCAATTGGTATTTGCACTACGGTCACACCAAGTTTTGATGCTTCTTTAAATAGTAATTCAACTTCATCATAAGATAAAATATCGCAGTTCATAAACGCATCAACACGAATTTGTGAACCCATAAATAAGAAATCTTTGCCATTTACTTTAATATGATTTCCATAATTATCTTTAACAATTTCAGAAACTAACACATCACTTCCATCATATATTGGTGCTTTTTTATCTAGATCATTAATCGAAGTATTATTTGATGTGCTTGGTGTATTATTACTTGGCTTTGTAGAATTAGAAGTTGAATTTGTATTATTGCAACTTGCTAACATTCCTAATAATACTAGTAAAGATACTTTCTTAATATTTTTCATACTACTCCTTCTTAGCATCTAAATCATCTTCATTTGACGCTAGTTCTTCATTTTTTGTTACTTTTTTCTTTTTTAGTAAAGTGAAAGTTATAAATCCTCCTGCAATAATAACTACGGCACCACTAATTCCTAAAATTAATCCTAAATTAGAAAAGTTATTATTATCATTATTTTTAGAAGGTAAGACATTAAATTCTTTTGTAACTGTTTCTTTATTTCCATATATGTCTTCTACAACTACTTTAACCGTGTATTTTCCTTCAATTGTAACTTTATAAACAAATTCATCTTTATTAGTGAATTTTTCGCTTGTTCCATCAGGTTTAGTAATAGTAACAGTTACATCATATTCACTATCATCAGTTACTTTTATATCTAATTTAACTTCTTCATTAATGTTATAAGAATCTTTAAGATTAACTTCCACAACTGGTTTTAAAGTATCTGGAATATTAACTATAAATTCTTTGGTTGCACTATTTGGTGTCGGTTCCGCGTTATCCATAGCTTCATAAACAATTTTATAAATGCCTGGTTTATCAAATTTATAATCTTCGTTCACTGAAACGCTAACTTTTTCTCCATTAGGTTTAATAACATTAATTGAAGAATTAATAACATTATCACTATAAGTGGCGCCTAATATTTTAACTGTTGAGTTTAAATCATATGTTGATTCATATTG
>CAKPJO010000157.1 GCA_934162685.1 uncultured Bacilli bacterium
ATGTATTCTATTGGTAATGAAGATAGTGAAACTGGACAAAAGAAAGGTATCGAATTAACACGTAAAATGACAGAATATTTACATTCTATTGATTACCGTAATGTTACTTGTGGAGTAAATATTTTCTTTAATTTCTTAAGTTCGATGAACTTAGGAGTGTATTCTGATAAAAAAGCCCAAAAAGAACTAAAATCTAAAAAGAAGAAGAAAGCAGTTGGTAGTGAGTTCTTTAATGATTTAGCGGGTATTATGGGGGCATCATTTATGAAAATTGGCGCTACATTGCATGGGTGTGATGTTAAAACTCGTGATGCTTTTGCTGCTTTAGATGTCGCGGGATATAATTATGGTATTAAGCGTTATAAACATGACTTAAAAAAATATCCAAATCGTTTTATTTTAGGAACAGAAACATTTTGTTCTGATGCAGATGTATTCTATGAACTTGCTAAAAAGAATCCGCGTTTAATTGGTGATTTTGTGTGGGCTGGTATTGATTATATTGGTGAAGTTGGTGTTGGCTCTTGGACGGTAGATGAATATTGTAATAATGATTTTTCACATTCTGTTGGTTGGTTAACAGCAGGAAGTGGAAGAATAGATATTACTGGTAAAAAACTTAGTGAAATGGATTTTATGCAAGTAGCGTTTGATCAAAAAGTAATAGCAATGGGTGTTGTACCAGTTAATCATTATAAGAGTAAACATTCCCCTTCGGCATGGAAATGCTCAATGGCTTTAGATAATTGGTCTTATGATGGATTTGAAGGTAAAACTACGGAAGTAGAAGTTTATACTAAAGCGCCATTTATTGAATTATATTTAAATGGAAAATTATTAAAAAGAAAGAAAACTAAAAAAGCATTTAATGTCTTTAAGGTTAAGTATCAACCAGGCGAATTAAAAGCTCAAGCATATGATAAAGATTATAATTTAATTGGTGAATCTATTATTCGAAGTGGTAAAAGCGTAGTTACTTTAACAGGAACTAGTGAATTAAAAGAATTTAAAGAAAATGATTTAGTTTATGTGCGATTCATGTTTAGTGATAAAGATGGCGTAGTTAAACCAGCGATAAAAGATAATATTACTATTATAAATATTGAAAATGGCACATTATTAGGATTTGGTAATGGTTGTTCTTATTCTAAAGAAGGATATTTAAATAATACTACTTCCACATATTATGGTGAAACTCTAGCGGTTATTAAACCGAATAATAAAGGTGATATTAAAGTAAGCGCTAGTTCTAAATACGGTAATGTCGAAGTAAAAGTCAAGAAAAAATAAGTGAAAAGTGTCTAGAATGTTCTAGGCATTTTTAATACCCAAAATATTGTATAGCGCTTTCATTATCGTTTTAAAATATATGTTATTTTGTGATGATTATACTAATAATATAAAAAAGGAGATTTTAAAAAATGAATAAAATTACAAACGTATATGCCCGTGAAGTTCTTGACTCACGTGGTAATCCAACAGTGGAAGTAGAAGTTACTCTTGAAAGTGGCTTAGTAGGAAGAGCAATTGTTCCTAGTGGTGCTTCAACAGGAGAAAACGAAGCACTTGAACTTCGTGATGGTGACAAATCTAGATTCCAAGGCAAAGGTGTTTTAAAAGCAGTTAAAAATGTTAACGAAATTATTAAACCCGCTGTAGTAGGAATGGATGTTACTAATCAGATTGCTATTGATAACACATTATTAAAATTAGATGGTACAGCATTTAAATCAAACTTAGGCGCGAATGCAATGCTTGGCGTTTCATTAGCTTGTGCAATTGCGGCATCTAAAGCACACAATATGCCTTTATATCAATATTTAGGTGGACCTAACGCTAAAGTATTACCTACTCCAATGATGAATGTTATTAATGGTGGAGCACATGCTGATTCTACTGTTGACTTCCAAGAATTCTTTATTATCCCAGCAGGATTTAAAACATTCCATGAAGCCTTAAGAGCAGGTGTTGAAACATTCCATGCTTTAAAGAGTGTTTTAAAAGCAAAAGGCTATGAAACTGGTGTTGGTGATGAAGGTGGATTTGCTCCAAGTTGCAAACACGGAAATACTGAACCATTAGAATTAATTATGGAAGCTATTAAAAAAGCAGGATATAAGCCAGGCGAAGAAATATTCTTAGGAATGGATGTAGCTGCTAGTGAATTCTATAACCCAGAAACTAAAAAATATGATTTAGTTAAGAGTGGACAAGGCTCTAAGACTAGTGAAGAAATGATTGAATGGTTTGAAAGCATGATTAAAGAATATCCAATCATTACTATCGAAGATGGTTTAGGTGAATCTGACTGGGAAGGTTGGAAGAAATTAACTGATCGTTTAGGCGATAAGATTCAATTAGTTGGTGATGATTTATTTGTTACTAATATTGAATTCTTAAGAAAAGGTATTGTAAATCACGTTGCTAATAGTATCTTAATTAAAGTTAACCAAATTGGTACTTTAACTGAAACGCTTGATACCATTAGAATGGCTCAAACAAATGGTTATACTACAATGGTCTCACATAGATCTGGTGAAACTGAAGATACGACAATCGCTGATTTAAGTGTTGCTGTTAATGCTGGACAAATCAAGACAGGATCCGCTTCAAGAACTGATCGTATGGCAAAATACAATCAATTATTACGTATTGAAGATCAATTAGGTGATTCGGCTGTATTTGAAGGATTACATGCATTTAAAAAATATAGATTTGAAAAATAATAACTAAAATCTAAATTAAAAAACTATTGAGTTATAAAATTCAATAGTTTTTTTACGTTTAATTGCTGATTAAAAATGATAATTATATCATCAACTCCAAATTCTACTAATCTTAGTACATTTTGGAGTTGGGTAGAGTTAAAAGATAAAAATACTTAGCAAAACCAAATAAAAAACTGTTGAACTTTAAAAACTCAACAGCTTTTTGCACTTAATTATTCACCAGTACTTGGGTTAGAAGGAATGATAATATCAACATTATCTTTACCAGTCATAACACTAGGAAGTTTTCCATCCCATTTTTCTAAATATTCTAAGTATTTAACAAATTCTACAACGATATTTAAATCATCTTTTGTATGTGTTTCATCATATACAATAGAATATTTTGTACTTGCTAATGAAGTTGATATTGTTGTTTTAATTAAGTTATCTTCCTCATAATTAACCATAACACCAACGTTAGGATACGTATTTGTTTCTGATTCAACTATTTCTTTAGAAACTATTTCGTTAGTTTGTGTATTTTCTTTAATAGTTTCTACACTTTGAATATAAGTTTCATTTACTTTAAAACCTAATGATTTAGATAATTCGACAATTTTTAAAGCCATAGCTTCAGCAGAAGCAGAAGCAATAATTTTTTGACTTTCAGCATCACCACGAGCGGCTTCAATTTTAGCTTGTGCAGTTAATTTTGCGACTTCTAATTCTTGCTCAGCTTTTGTAATAGCGGCTTCTTTTTGTTGCTCCGCGACCACTTTATCTTCAACAGCTTTTTCAAATTCATCGGTAAAATCAATATTAGTTAAGTTAACTGCAGTAACTTGCACATAATATTTATTTCCAACTGTTTCTTTAACAACATTTTCAACTTCTGGAGATATTTTCGCTCTTGTTTCAATGATTTTCATTGCAGTGTATTTAGATAATATTGATTTAGTATTATCATCTGCAACTTTTTCAATTCTTTGTCCTAAAGAATCCATATTTGTGTATTCAGTTAAAATATTTTCCGCTTTTCCAGGATCAATTTTAAATTGTACTGTCATTTGAATGTTCATAGTT